>JAEEVG010000038.1 GCA_016290835.1 Bacteroidales bacterium
TGGACCGCCGGCGGGGCACCTACCGCTCCTGGGGGCCGCCGGACTTCCCCCGGGAGAGCATCTACACCTTGTTCACCGCTTCGGACGGGACGGTCTGGATCGGCACGGACAGCGGGCTGTCGCGCTACAATCTCCCGGAGGACAGTTTCACGACCTACGACGCCTCCAATGCCTGGGTCGTCACCCCGGACGGAGAGCGGCGCCGCCCCGAGCCCTATAGTGTCAAATCCATCGTCGAGACCCCGGACGGCGACCTGTTCATCGGCACCTGGAGCAGCGGGCTGTTCCGCTTCGACCCGTCGGCCGCCGCTTTCTTCGCCTACCCCGCTTTCAACGAGGCCGGTTCCGCCTTCAGCCTGTTGCTGGACAGCCGGGACAGGCTCTGGATCGGAACCTGGGGGCAGGGACTCTATCTGATGGAGCACCCGCTCGAGAATTCCGCCGAGATCCGCTGCCTCGAGAAGCCCGGCGGGACACCCCGCAACTACACCCGCATCGTCGAAGACAGTTGCGGAGGGGTCGTCTGGGCCGGCGACATCGACGGCATCTGCCTGTTCGACTTCGACGATCCCGACGCGGGGATCCAGATCTGCCGCGATACCGGTGGGCAGCAACCCCGCCCCCTGCGCTACTGCAGCGACATCATCTCGGACCAATGGGGCAATGTCTGGCTGGGAATGCTTTACGACGGGGTCTTCCACGTCCGAACCCGACCCTCCCCCTTCCGCACCATCCAGCTCGGGACCCCGGACTCCGACCACCCGCGGAGTTCGGTCTCCACCATCTTTACCGACGACGGGCAGCAACTCTGGCTGGGACTGCTCCCCTACGGGCTCGCCCTGCACGACACCCGGAGCGGACAGACCCGCTACAACCGGGACATCCCCGGATTCGCCGGGATACGCGAAGAAGTATTCCGCGCCACCGTGTCCGCCATCATCCGCCGTCCGGACGGCGCGTACTGGATCGGCACCAAGGGCGATGGGATCCTGGTCGCCGCGCCGGGCCGCAAGGCCACGCTGCTGACCGCCGGGCAGACGGGCTACCTTGCCGAAGACTATATCACGGCCCTGTTCTGCGACGAGAACGGCTATACCTGGGTCGGGACGCGCGCCGGACTCGCACTGGTCGCTCCCGATGGCGGCGGCAGGCCCCTCTCCATCCGGGTCGACGGCCGGGACCTTTCGCGCTGCGATGTCAACCACATCGCCCGGGACCGCCGCGGCAGCTATTGGATCTCCACCGAGAGCATGGGGATCCTGCGCATCGACGGCCGGAGCGAAGATCCCTCGAATCTGCAGTTCTTCCAATACAACGCAGAGAAAGACAACTTCATCCAGGATGAAGCCACGGCCTGTTTCGAGGACCGTTCCGGGACCCTGTGGGCCATCTCCAACGGCGGCGGCCTGTCCCGGCTCAACCGCCTGACCAATCGCTTCGAGCAGGCCGGCGAGACCTATCGCATCGGCGTGGACCGCATCCTCGCCATCGACGAAGATGCTTTCGGGGACCTCTGGCTGACCACCGACAACGCCCTGATCCGCCTGCGCCCCGCTCCCCGGACGGGAGAACCGCCCGTGAGGTGGTATACCCGGGAGGACGGCCTGGGGGACATTCTCTTCTTCCCGAACGCGACCTTCCGCTTCGGCGAGCAACTCTTCTTCGGCAGCCGGAACGGCTTTTTCACCTACGGCGGACCGGCGGAAGAGACCCCGGAAAAACCCCTCCGCCTCGCCATCACCGGTCTCTCCGTCGACGGAGTCCCCTACGCTTCCCTGCCCTCCGGGATGCAGGCCGCGATGTCCGCCCAGACACCGATGTTCACCCGGCGCCTCATCATCCCCGCCTCCGTGCGGGAATTCAGCCTGGATTTCTCCCTGCTCTCCCATCTGTGGGAATCCCGGAACTACTACGCTTTCCTGCTTGACGGTTACGACCGGGACTGGCACTACCTCACCCGGGGGCACAGCGCCACCTTCCAGAACCTTCCGCCCGGGACCTATCAATTCCGGCTCAGGGCCGCCGCCAAGGACGGTCACTGGCAGGAAATGGGCTATGCCCTGCCAATCCAGATCCTGCCGCACTGGTATGAAACCTGGTGGGCGAAATTCCTGTCCGTCCTGCTGTTCGCAGCCGGGGTTTTCCTTCTCATCCGCCGCTATACCCTGCACCTGCGCAACCGGCAGTACCGACAGATGAACCAGCTGCTGACCAACCTCTCCCACGAATTGCTCACCCCGCTCGCCGTCATTTCCGGCTCCGTGGAAGAAATGCAGCGGGAGCACCCCGGGGGGAATGCCGACTACACCGCCATCCACCACAACGTCTCCCGCATCTCCCGGACACTCCGGCAGATCCTGGAAGTCCGCAAATCCGAGGCCGGCAAACTCCGGCTGCTTGTCTCGGAGGGCGACCTGGCCGCCTTCGTCAAGCAAGAGTGCCAGAACATCCGGCCGATGGCCGATCACCAGGGCATCCACCTCGAGGAGCGCCTCGAACGGCAGCCGCTGCGCGCCTGGTTCGATGCGGACAAGATGGACAAGATCCTCTACAACCTGATTTCGAATGCCATCAAATACAACCGGGAAAACGGGTACGTGGAAGTCGGCCTGCGCGAAGATGCCGGCCGGGCCGTGCTGTCGGTCCGGGACAGCGGCATCGGCATCAGCGCGGACAAACGCAAGCATCTCTACAAGCGCTTCGTGGACGGAGACTACCGCAAAATGCGTGTTTCCGGGACCGGCCTGGGGCTCTCGCTGACCCGCGAACTCGTCCGGCTGCACCACGGAGATATCCGCTGCGAGAGCGAGGAGGGCGTGGGGACCACCTTCACCGTCAGCTTCCCCATCCTGCGGAAGGCCTATGCCGAGGCGGAGATCGACACCTCCTCCCCGCAGGACCTCCCCGACACCGGGAGAACGCTGCTCCCGCCCCTTTCGTCCGACTCCGCCGGACCGGAATATGCCATGTTGATCGTCGAGGATAACGACGAACTCCTGGAACTGATGGCCCGGAGCCTGTCCCGCCGCTTCCGGGTCTTCAAGGCGCATAACGGCGTCCAGGCTCTCTCCCTGATCCACCGGGAAGAACTGGACATCGTGGTCAGCGACGTGATGATGCCGCAGATGGACGGGCTTGAACTCACCCGCCGGATCAAAGAGTCCGAAGACTATGCCCAGCTGCCCGTCGTCCTGCTGACGGCCCGCACGGAAGAGGAGGACCGGCTCTCCGGCTTCCAGACCGGGGCCGACGACTACCTCACCAAGCCTTTCAAGATGCGCGAACTGGGCATCCGGGTCGACAACATCATCCGCAACCGGGAACGGATCCGCCGGATCTTCTGCCGACAGACCGAACTCCCCGCCGGCACGCAGCACTGCTCCTCGCCGGAAGACCGATTCCTGGAGCGGGCCGTCCGCTGCGTACTCAATCACCTCGAAGACGGGGCCTACGACCGCGAATCCTTCGCACGCGATATGTATATGTCGTCCTCCTCGCTGTACAACAAACTGCGCGCAAGTACGGGCCAGAACATCTCGGGCTTTGTCAACAGCATCCGCCTCAAGGAAGCCTGCCGGATCGCCCGGGAACAGAAAGGCATCTCCATCGCCGAACTCTCCGAACGGGTCGGATACAACTCGCCACGCTATTTTGCGATGTGCTTCAAGAAAGAGTTTGGGAAGGCGCCCAAGGAGTTTCTGGACCGGGAAGGCGGGGTCAACGGGACAGACGCTCCAGCCGCACCCGCTCCTGGAACTGGGACGGAGTCTCTCCCATATTGAGTTTGAAAGCCATGTTGAACGTGACCGTGGTGTGGAAACCCGACATCATCGCCACGTCGATCAGCCGCAGGGACGGATCCCGGCGCAGCAGGTCCATGCTGTAGCGGACCCGGTAGCCGTTGACGAACTGGCTGAAATTGCGGCCGGACAGGATGTTGATGGTCTTGGAGAGGTAGGCCCGGTTGGAGAACACGGTCCTGGCCAGGTCGTCCAGGGTGAACTCTTCGTCCAGGAAAGGATGTTTCTTCTCCATCACGTCGACCACCCGGTCATAGAGTTTGCGCATCCGGCCCGAGTCGTCCGCGGATGTCACCGGGAGGGTCGGTCCCATACGCAGGCTTCCCTTGATCAACTCTTTGATTTCCTGCTCTTTGCGTCTGCCCAGATAAAGCGTGCGCCCCGTTCCGGCACGTACCCAGAGCAGGACGTACAGGATCAGGCCGCCAGCGGCAAAGCCCCACCGGGCGGCCAGCGGAGCCTGCCCGCCCGGGAAGGCGGCGAGCAACAGATAGAGAACCATCGACCAGCAGGCACGCGCCTCCACTTCGGTCATCCGCCAGACCCCGAATGGCTTGAACAGCGGCCAAAGATGGGCATATCGCTCCCTGCTCCGCCGCGAGAGATAAGCTGCCTGCACGGCCAACACCATGAATGCCCCTACGCGGGCGGGCAGACCGGCGGCCGCAGCCGCTGCACAGACGGCCGTCGCCACCAGGGCGAAACGCAGGGATTCCGCAGCCGGCTCCTCGGAGAGGGGCAGCAGGAGCAAGACCGCACCGGCACACAAGAGGCCGGCCGAGAGGCTGTCCGGCCCGGCGAAGCCACCTGAAGATAACGAAGCTGCGGCGGGAATCTGCAAGAGGCAACATACCGAAAGGGCACAGATGCACCCAAAATAAGAAATCTTCTTTTTGCCCTTCATTTTTTTGTCTTTTAAAGGACAAAAATAAATAACAACCCCCGACACTCTGGTGGTAAGGTCGGGGGTACGGAGCAAAAATATACGTTTCCGATATAAATTATTTCTTACCCCCCAGTTTGAACTTGTCGAAACCCTTTCCGTAGACGCCCGTCACGGAAGAAACGGACACGAAAGCGGCAGGATCGATGGTGGTGATATATTTGAGGAAGACTTTGAGATCGGTCTTGCGGGTGATCAGCATCAGGACCTGCATGTCCTGCTGGGTATACCAGCCCTTGCCGTTGAGCACCGTCACGCCCCGGTGCAGGTCGCGGGTGATGGCGTCCGCGATCTCGGCATATTTCCGGGAGAGGACGAAGATCTGTACCGACTGCCGCGAGCCGGACAGGTAGACGTCCAGCACCGAACTGACGATCATGATCAGGATGAAACCATAGATGACGGTCGTGATCTTGTCCGGCCAGTTCATCAGCGTCCCGTCCGGCATATAAGAGGGGACGAACAGGGACGAGAGGATGATCACGGCATCCAGGATGAGGATCATCCGGCCCGGCGAGACATTGCGGTATTTATTGACGATCAGGGCAATGATGTCCGTTCCGCCCGTGCTGCCGCCCTGGGAGATGGACATTCCGATGCCCACGCCCACCATGATGCCGCCCGAGATCGTGCACATCAACTTGCCGTTGTCCAGGGCGAGGAGTTGGATGATCTCCTGCGGGAAAAGGCCCTGTCCGACGTTGAGGGCGACGGAAGTCAACAGGATCGCATAGACCGATTTGGCTCCGAAACTGCGTCCGAGGGTGAAGAGGGCCGCCACGAGCAGGCCGGCATTCACCACGAAATAGGTCCAGCCGATCTTGATCGCGCCGCCGGTGGCGTACTGGACGATAGAACCGAGGCCGGTCACGCCGCCGCCGATCATATTGTTGGGAATCAGGAAAATGATCCACCCCATCACGTACAAAAGTACGCCCAGGGTGATCAGGGTGTATTCCTTGACGCCCACCCAGAGTTTTTTATTGAACAGCGTCATTTTTCTTCTTTTTCAGGCTTACGCCCGTCTTGATTTCTTCAAACCCCTCTCCATAGACATTGTGCGTCGGGGAGATGGACATAAATGCCCGCGGATCGATCTCCTTGATTACCCGTGAGAGATCCGAAAGCTGGTTCTGGTTGATCAGGATCAGCAGGACATTCCGGTCGGCCTTGGTGAACCAGCCCTGGGCCTTGAGCACGGTCACGCCGCGGTCCATGTTCCGGATAATGTGGTCGGCGATCTGCGCATAGCGCTCCGACAGGACCAGCAACTGGTAGGAGGTTCGTTTACCGCCCACCACGATGTCGATGATCAGCGAGAAGATCACGACCTCTTCCAGGCCATAGCACATATCCGAGAAACTCTTCTCCGGCAGCAGCAGCAACATGGCGCAGATTACGACATCCGACAGCAGGAACACCGTGCTGAGGGAGACCGGCCAGTATTTGTTGACCATCAGGGCCACGATGTCCGTGCCTCCCGTGCTGCCGCCATAGCGCAGCACCAGTCCGAGGCCCACGGCCTCCAGCACGCCGGCGATGATCGGGATCAGCACCCTTTCCTCCATATAGAAGAATTCCCCCGGGATGGCCTGCAGGGCGGGCGTCTTGTTGATCAGGGTCATCGCCACGGTGGATATCAGGATGCACCAGAGGGTCTTGAAACCGAAACCGATGCCCATCAGGATTACCGCGACCAGGATCAATACGGCATTGATGGCGATGTAAGAGTATTGTGCCGGAAGGACCCCGTTCGTGGCATATTCGATCACGGTGCACAGACCCATCATCCCGCCGGCGGACATGCCGTTCGGGATCATGAAGCTCTCCCAGGCCATCGCGAAAATGAAGCAGGCAAGCGTCAGGGCCAGGTACTCCCAGACGATGCGCATCCGGTCCCGTCGTGTCATTTCACCACGATGTTGATGATTCTCCCGGGCACGACCACCACCTTGGCGATCTGTTTGTCGCCGACCCAGCGGGCCGTCTGCTCTTTGGCACGGACGGCGGCCTCCACCTCGGCGGGCGAGGCGCTCTTGGGCAGGTCGATGGTGAAACGCATCTTGCCGTTGAACTGCACGGGATAGGTCACGCTATCCTCCACCGTGTAGGCGGCGATGTATTCCGGGAAGCAGGCGTCAGCGACGCTTCCCCCGTGGCCGAGCAGGTGCCAGAGCTCTTCGCAGATGTGCGGGGCAAAGGGCGAAAGCAAGACGCAGAGCGGCTCCAGGATCTCCCGCTTGTGGCAATTCAGCGCAGCCAGTTCGCCCACGGCGATCATGAAGGCGCTGATGGTCGTGTTGTAGGAGAAGTGCTCGATGTCCTCCTGCTCCTTGCCGATCAGTTTGTGCAGGGCCTTGAGCTCCTCCGCCGTGGCTTTCTCTTCCGTGACGGTGAGGCCGTCGCGGTCGGCGAACAGCCGCCAGAACTTCCGCAGGAAGCGGGCCACGCCGTCGATGCCCTTGGTATCCCAGGGTTTGCTCTGCTCCAGGGGACCGAGGAACATCTCATAGAGGCGCAGGGTGTCGGCGCCGTAGGTGTCGCAGATATCGTCGGGGTTCACGACGTTGTACATCGACTTGCTCATCTTCTCCACGGCCCAGCCGCAGATGTATTCCCCGTCCTCGAGGATGAACTCGGCGTCGGCGAAGTCGGGCCGCCAGCGGCGAAAGGCTTCGAGATCGAGCTTGTCGGCGCGCACCAGGCTGATGTCCACGTGGATCTCGGTGGTCTCGTAGCGGTCCTTGAGGCCGAGGGAGACGAAGGTATTGGTGCCGACGATGCGGTAGACGAAATTGGAACGGCCCTGGATCATACCCTGATTGATGAGCTTGCGGAAGGGCTCGTCCTCGCACACATAGCCCAGGTCGTAGAGGAATTTGTTCCAGAAGCGGGAGTAGATGAGATGTCCTGTGGCGTGCTCCGTGCCGCCGATATACAGGTCGACATTGCGCCAGTAGCCGTCCGCTTCGGGGCTCACCAGGGCCTCGTCGTTGTGCGGATCCATATAGCGCAGATAATAGGCGCTGGAGCCGGCGAAGCCCGGCATCGTGCTCTTCTCGAGCGGATAGCCCTCATAGGTCCAGTCCTTGGCGCGGGCAAGCGGCGGTTCGCCGTTCGCAGAAGGCTTGAAGGAGTCGATCTCCGGCAGGCGGAGCGGCAGCTCGGACAGCGGCAGCGGCGTAGGGATGCCGTCCTTGTAGTAAATCGGGAAAGGCTCGCCCCAGTAGCGCTGGCGGGAGAAAATGGCATCGCGCAGGCGGTAGTTGGTCTTGCGGCGGCCCAGGCCGTGGGCCTCCACATAGTCCTTGGCGGCCTCGATGGCCTGCTTGACGCTCAGGCCGTTGAGGAAGCCCGAGTTGCACAGGATGCCGTCCTTGGCGTCGAAACTCTCCTCGGAGACGTCGCAGCCCTCGATGATCGGGACGATCGGCAGGCCGAATTTCTTGGCGAAGACATAGTCGCGGCTGTCGTGGGCCGGCACGGCCATGATGGCGCCGGTGCCGTAACCGGCGAGGACGTACTCGGAGATCCAGATGGGCACCTTCTCCCCCGTGACGGGGTTGATGCCGTAGGAACCGGCGAATACGCCGGTCGCCGTCTTGGTCTCGGCGATGCGCTCACGCTCGGTCTTCTTCTTCACATAATTCAGGTACTCGGCCACTTCGGCCTTGCGGTCGGCGGCGGTCAGGCTCTCCACCAGGTCGCTCTCCGGCGCGAGAACCATGAAGGTCACGCCGTAGATCGTATCGACGCGGGTGGTGAAGATCGTGATCGGCATCCTGCGGCCGTCGCAGATGGTCTCGAAGACCATCTCCGTGCCCTCGGAGCGGCCGATCCAGTTGCGCTGCATCTCCTTGAGGGAATCGGTCCAGTCCAGGCGGTCCAGCGAGTCCAGCAGGCGCGCGGCATAGGCCGAGACGCGGAGCTGCCACTGGGTCATCTTCTTCTGTTCCACCGGGAAGCCGCCGCGCACGGACAGGCCGTCTTTGACTTCGTCGTTGGCCAGCACCGTGCCCAGGGCCTCGCACCAGTTGACGGAAGTCTCGCCCTGGTAGGCAATCCGGTAGCGCATCAGGATGTCGGATTTCTCTTTGTCGGAAGCGGCTTTCCACTGCTCCGCGGTGATGTCCTCGTAGCCGGTGGTCTCGAATTTCGCGACGAGCTCCGCGATCGGACGGGCCTTGTCCGCGGCCGGGTCATACCAGCTGTCGAACATCTGCAGGAAGGCCCACTGCGTCCATTTATAATAGCCGGGGTCGCAGGTGCGCACTTCCCGGTCCCAGTCATAGCAGAAGCCGATGCGGTCCAGCTGCTCGCGGTAGCGGGCGATGTTCCGCTCGGTCGTAACCTCCGGGTGCTGGCCGGTCTGGATGGCATACTGCTCGGCGGGCAGGCCGAAAGCGTCATAGCCCATCGGGTGCAGCACGTTGAAGCCTTTCAGGCGCTTGTAGCGGGAGAAGATATCGCTGGCGATGTAGCCCAGCGGATGCCCCACATGCAGTCCGGCGCCGGACGGATAGGGGAACATGTCCAAAACATAGAATTTAGGCTTCGCGGGGTCCTCGACCACCTTGAACGTCTTTTCAGCGGCCCAGCGGGCCTGCCACTTGGTCTCGATCGATTTGAAATCGTAATCCATACACTATCTTTTCTTTCTCTTTTCCAATCTGAATTCGACATACAGCGACAAGGCCGTCTTCACCTTCTTGCCCCGCAGGATGCCGGGTTTCCAGTCCGGAGAGGCGGCAATCACGCGGACGGCCTCGGCGTCCAGCCGGGGATCCACCCCGCGGGTGACCTTCACATCCGTGACCTTGCCCTTCTCGTCGATGACGAAATCCACGAGCACCCGGCCCTGGACGCCCTCATCCACCGCGCTCTGGGGGTATTTGAGATAGACATACACCCAGCGGGTGAGGAACACGGAAGGGTCGCTGGAGCGGAAGAAGGTCGGGCGGACATCGCAATCGTAGAAGGAAACGACGTCCGGGGTGAGGAAGTCACGCTTGTCCTTCTCCTCTTCGCGGAAGGCGGGTTTGCGTCCGTTCACCAGATTCACGGTGAAATTATACAGGTATTCCAGTTCGCGTTCCATCCCGTCATATTCCAGGATGGAGGCGGTGTCGCGTTCGGAGTTGTATTCGGGGTACATCCCGGTGGTAAACAGCACGGCGGGGATCTCCTTGTCGTAGAAGATGCGGTGGTCGGAAGAGACCGGCTCCAGGGAGACCGTCTCGGGACGGACCGGCTGGAGGGAATTGTTCACCGTGGAGAGGAGGCGGTTCAAGTCGGGGTTGGAGGCGGTGTAGGCATAGAAGCCGCCGGACAGGGTGCCGACCATGTCCAGGTTGACCATCGCGTCGATCCGGTCCACCCCCTGGAAGGAGCGGTTGAGGAAATACCAGGCCCCGGCGCCGGACTCCAGCGAGGAGCCGAAGGCGGCGATGATGACCGAACGCTTGAGCAGCACGCTGTTCCTGGAGAGCATACGGGCGAGCTCCAGGAGTACGGCCAGCCCGGAGGCATTGCCGTTGGCCCCGTAGAAAATCTTCTCGCGGGGCGTGCCGTCGATGGTGACCGTGGCCGTGCCCAGGTTGTCCAGGCGGGCGCCGATCACGATGATCCGGTCCCGCAGGGCGGGATCGTAGCCGGGGATGTAGGCCAGCACATTGCGGGAAGTCAGGGTATCGCCCGCTTCCTGTTTCATCCCGAAGATTTCACCCTCGGGTCCGCTGAGCAGCTCCAGGCCGTAGCCGGCGAGTACTTCCGAGACATAGGCAGCCGCCTCCAACTCCCCTTCCGAGCCGGCTTTGCGGCCCTCGAGGGCGGCCGAGGCGAGGAAACTCACGTGCTCCTTCATCGCGGTGACGGCCTCGCTGTCATCCAGCGAGGAATAAGGTGTGCGGAACTGGGCGGCGGCAGGCAGGACGGCCGCGGCGAGCAGCAGGCAGGTCAGGATCCTTCTTCTTCTCATAAACTTTCGTTTTTCAGGATCCAGGCGGAGGCGGGACAGAACGCTTCCTTGCGTACATCGCGCAGGGAAGCATATATTTCAGGAAGGCTGTTGGACGGGCAGATGCCCACGGCCGTAAAGCCGTTCTTGAAAGGGATGGCCGTGGCAGGATAGCCAGCCGTCTCGGCCTTGGCGGCCTGGCGGGCGGCGTTCGCAGGGCTGCTGAAGGCCCCGATGATCACATAGTAGCGATACGGGAGCGTCTCCTGCCCGCGCGGGCTGAGCTGGCGGGTGGAGATGATCGACTCCTTGGCATTCCGCAGAGAATCCAGGGTCGAGAGCGAATCGGAGATCTGCTTCTGGACCAGTTTAATCGAGTCGAGCTGTCGCTGACGCGCCGCCTCTTCTAACTCGATGCGCTCACGCTTGGCGGCAATGTCCACCGAGGTGGGACGCCCCGCCAGCCGGCGGAAGAAATCGCATCCCCCCAGCAGGCAGACCGCAAGGGCCAGGGCAGAAATCATCAAACATTTTTTCATTCCGGCAAATTTACAAAAAGTCTTATATTTGTACAATTCTATGAAATCGTCACGCCTCATACTTCTCTTGCTTTTCCTCCCGCTGGGTCTCTGCGGGCAGCAAGTCAGATACTTCTCAGAACAGTATCAAATCCCGTTCCCGAAAAGTTTCAACCGCCCCGATACCGTCGAAGTGGCCATCATCGGCGATGTGATGATGCATTCCAAGCAGCTGGAATACGACTGCCACCCCTTCCTGGAGCGTCTCGCGCCGGCCCTCAAGGCGGCCGACATCGCCGTGGCCAACCTGGAGTTCCCGCTCGGCGGCAAGCCCTATGCCGGCTACCCGGCCTTCTCCACGCCGGACTACTATGCCTGGTACCTCGCGCAAGACTGCGGGATCGATGTCTTCCTGACGGGCAACAACCACGTCCTCGACCGCGGCACGGCCGGATTGCAGCGCACGCTCGAGGTCTATCAGCAGATCGAGGAAGCGGAAGGCGTCAAGCAGACCGGAGCGGCCCGCGATGCGGAGGAACGGGACCTGACCTACCCGCTCATCCTGCTGCGCCACGGGATCCGGCTTGCCCTGGTTAATTTCACCTACGGGACCAATTACGGCGCGGACAAGCCCTGGCCGGCGGTCAACCGGATGGACCGGGAAGAGGTGGCGAAAGCCATCCGCAGCGCCCGCGAACGGGGCGCGGATTTCGTCATCGCCCTGCCCCACTGGGGCACGGAGTACAACCTCAGGCACGATGCGTCCCAAGGCTCCTGGGCGACCTGGCTCGCCGAACAGGGGGTGGACGTCATCGTGGGTTCCCACCCGCACGTGGTGCA
Source organism: Bacteroidales bacterium (assembly GCA_016290835.1). Lineage (GTDB taxonomy): Bacteria > Bacteroidota > Bacteroidia > Bacteroidales > UBA932 > Cryptobacteroides. The sequence goes on from JAEEVG010000038.1 coordinate 12,058, forward strand.
GGACACCACCCACATCAAGGGGGTGCCGGTCATCTATTCGCTGGGCAATGCCGTCTCGAATATGAGCATCATCAACTCCCGGCTCGGCCTGATGGCCGTCCTGCGCTTCGTCTCCGATCCCCGCAGCGGAGAGAAGCGGATGCTCGAACCCGAACTCCGCTTCACTTGGTGCACCCTTCCGGGACGTCTCCTGTCCGACAGTTACGCATCCCTCTTTGTAAAAGAATGGGCCAGCCGCCGAGGCGACTGGCTCACTCCTGATGATTTCGATAACATGATGTCCACACACCGGCGCGTGAAAAACGAGACCGGCATCCGGGACTGAACGCGTCTTACTCGCTGAGCACGGCGCTGTACTTGTCGTACTTGGCCTGATACTCGGCACCCTCGGAGCGGAAGCGGAAGCAGGCGTTCTTGAGGTACTCGGCCACAGCCTTCTTGATGGTATCGTCCTTGGTGATCTCGAAAGCCTTCTCGAACGGCTCGATGCAGCTCTTGAGGGTCTTTTCGAAGTCGGCCATCAGGGCCATGTACTTGGCATCGTCGGTCTCGAGGGAAGCCTTGTCCTGAATCTCGACGGCGGTGTCGTAGTAGAGTTTGCCCTTGCCGATGTAGCCATACTCGTAGGCCGGGTTGACGGCGGAAGCCTTGTCGTAAGCGGCGATGGCCGCATCGATCTGGCCGAGTTCGGCGCGGGTGTTACCCTCCACATAGTACAGGGAGGCGTTGTTGGGCTCATTCTTCTGGGCGGCCTCGAAGAGGGCGAAGACCTCGTCGTGGTTACCCTCGTTGATGTACTGGTTGATCAGGCCGATGAGGATGGTCTGGCTGGAGGGGAACTTGGCTTTGCCCTGATTGAGGTAGTCGCGGGCTTTGGCGGGATCGCCGAGTTTGTCGGAGATGTCGGCCAGCTTGGCATAGGTCTCGCCGCCGTCACCATAGTACTCATACTTGAGGCAGTCCTCGAAGAAGCCCTTGGCGCGACTCCAGTCCTGAGCGGAATAGGCGGTGAAACCGGCATTGTAGATACCGTTGGTGTCGAGCTGGCTGTTCGGCGCGGTGGCAGCGGCCTTCACGGCCTTCTCGAAGAGCTGGGAAGACTTGTTCATGTCGCCCAGGGTATAGGCCGTGTAGGCATCCTCCGTAAACTTGGTGGCGACACTCTCGATACCGGACTTGATGTCCTTGGTCTTCTGCCCCTTGTCATCCAGTTCACCGGCCTTCGCGAAAGCGTCGAGCGCTTTGTCGAGGGCACCATCCACCACGGGCTGGGTCACCTCGATGATCGCGAGCGTGCCGGACGGATTGAAGTAGAGATTCTTGTTGGCATATTCCTGCTTGATCAAGGTCTGGTTGCCGACGACCACCTGGGTCTCGGAACGCGGGCGCTCACCGCCGCCAAGCACCTGGAGTTCCTGAGCGGACATGCCCACCCAGAAGTTGCCTGCAGGGGCGTTGTATGCATCGAGCAGGGTCTGACCGTACTTGAGCCAAGTGGCGGTCTTGGTATTCTGCTTCGGGTTCTCCACAGCGGCCTGGGCCTTCTCGACCGCAGCTTTGGCGGTGGCGACGGCCTTGGCGCCCTGGGGCTGTGCATTCGCTGCGACCATGGAAGCAACGATTGCGAGAATTGTCAAAATCTTTTTCATCGGGTTATTCTTTAATAGTTAAAAATGCTACTTAATTATCTCGGTATTATTCGGTTTCCACCTCCGGGGTTTCCTCCTCCTCCGCCTTGGCGACCGGCGATACGGCGGCGATGGAATCTCCCTCCCGGATGTTAATCAGTTTCACACCTTGGGTGGCCCTGCCGGCAACCCGGATGTCGGATACGGCCATTCTGATGGTAAGGCCGGACTTGGTGATGATCATCAGATCATTATCCTCGGTCACGCTCTTTATTGCAACAAGCGGGCCAGTTTTTTCGGTGATATTGATCGTCTTCACGCCCTTAGCCCCGCGGGAGGTCAGGCGGTAGGACTGCGGATCGGAACGCTTGCCGAAGCCGTTCTCGCTGACTACCAGGATGGTATGTGCGTCGGCGTCGGGGGCGGCCGGGTCGTAGGAATTGGCGCCGATCACCTCATCGTCGTCCTCGATGCTGATACCCCGCACACCGGAGGAATTGCGTCCGAGGGCGCGGACCTGCTCCTCGCTGAAGCGGCAGCAGCGGCCTTCGCGGGCGGCGATCATGATCTCGTGGGTGCCGTCGGTGAGCAGCGCATCGAGCAACTCGTCACCCTCGCGGATATTGATGGCGATGATGCCCTTGTTGCGGCTGCGGCGGTTGGCGTATTCCGTCAGGTTGGTCTTCTTGATGACACCGCGCTTGGTAACCAGGATCACGTAATGATTGTCGGTATATTCAGGATCCTCGATCGAGCGGGCGTTGAGGTAAGTGCGGATGCGGTCCTCGGTATCGATGGAGAGCAGGTTCTGGACGGCGCGGCCCTTGGAGGTCCGGGAGCCTTCCGGCAGTTCATACACCTTGAGGCGGTAGCACATGCCCTTGTCGGTGAAGAAGAGCATCGTGGAGTGCATATTGGCCACGTAGATGTGCTCGATGAAGTCCTCGTCACGGGTGGCGCTGGCCTTCTTCCCCACCCCGCCGCGGGCCTGGGTGCGGAACTCGGTCAGGGCGGTGCGCTTGATGTAGCCCAGGTGGGAAATCGTGATCACGACATCCTCGTCGGCGTAGAAATCCTCGGGGTTGAACTCGTCCTCGGAGAGGGTGATCTCCGTGCGGCGCGCATCCCCGTAGCGGGCCTTGAGCTCCTCGGTCTCGCGCTTGACGATCGCGAGCTGCTCGAAATCGCTCGCGAGGATCTCCTGGCAGCGGGCGATGAACTTCTCGATCTCGTCGTACTCGGCCTGCAGTTTCTCCTTCTCCAGTCCGGTAAGCTGGCGCAGGCGCATCTCCACGATGGCCGTGGCCTGGATGTCGTCGAAGCCGAAGGTGGCCATCAGGCTCGCCTTCGCCTCGTCCACGCTGCGGGAGGCGCGGATGATCGCGATGATCTCGTCGATCACGTCGATGGCCTTGAGCAGGCCCTCCAGGATGTGGGCGCGCTTGAGGGCCTTGTCCAACTCGAAACGGGTCCGGCGGACCACTACCTCGTGGCGGAAATCCACGAAGGTGCCCAGCATGTCCTTGAGGGTCATCGTGCGCGGACGGCCGCCCACCAGTGCTACGTTGTTGATGGAGAAGCTGCTCTGCAACGCAGTGTATTTGAAGAGGGTGTTGAGCACGACGTTGGCGTTGGCCTCCTTCTTGACGAGGAACTCGATGCGGATGCCCTCGCGGCTGGTCAGCTCGCGGATATCGGCGATGCCCTCGATCTTCTTCTCGTGCACCATCTCGCTGATGCGGGAGAGCATGTCGGCCTTGTTGACCATATACGGGACCTCGGTCACGACGATGGCCTCGCGGCCGTTCTCACCCTCCTCGATCTCGGTCTTGGCGCGGATGACCACGCGGCCGCGGCCGGTGCTGTAGGCGTCGATGATGCCCTGGCGGCCCATGATGATGCCGCCGGTCGGGAAGTCGGGGCCCTGGATATACTGCATCAGCTCCTCGACGGAGATGTCGGGGTTGTCGATATAAGCGCAGATGGCGTCACAGACCTCCCCGAGGTTGTGCGGGGCCATGTTCGTGGCCATACCGACGGCGATGCCGGCGGAGCCGTTGAGCAGCAGGAGCGGGAGTTTGGTGGGCAGGACGGTCGGCTCCTGGAGGGAGTCGTCGAAATTGAGCGTCATGTCCACGGTGTCCTTGTCCAGATCGGCGAGGACGTCCTCGGTCATCTTCTCCAGTTTGGCCTCGGTGTATCGCATGGCGGCCACGGGGTCGCCGTCCATCGAGCCGAAGTTGCCCTGGCCATAGACCAGCGGATAGCGCTGGTTCCAATCCTGGGCCATGCGGGCCATCGCGTCATAGACGCTGGAATCGCCGTGCGGGTGGAATTTACCCAGCACCTCACCAACTATACGGGCGGATTTCTTGGTCTGGCCGCTGTAGCTCAGCCCCAGGCCGTCCATTCCGAAAAGAACCCTGCGCTGCACGGGTTTAAGCCCGTCCCGGGCATCCGGGAGGGCGCGCGACACAATCACGGACATCGAGTAGTCGATGTACGCGGTGCGCATCTCGTGGTCGATCTCGACCGGTTCGATAATCCCTGTCACTTCTTCCTGAATTTCTTCAGGAATCTTTTCCTCACTAATCATAAATAAGCACAATATATCTAAACACGCAAATTTAAGACAAAAATCCGATTATTTTGCTAATTTTGTCCATAATATTTACCCGATGAACATCAGGTTTTCACAAGAAATGCTCACCATCCTCGGATACGCCCGGGATGAGGCGATGCGCACCGGCTCCTACGGCATCGGTGCGGACCACATCGTGCTCGGCATTCTCCGTCATCGGGACAACAACGCCTGCCGCGCGCTGGCCGCCTGCGGAGTCGATACCGCCTCCCTCAAGGAGGACATCGACGCCCGCGTCTTCGCCGAACAGGCTGTGCCCTGGGAAGACCTTCCCCGCGTCCGGCCCACCCGTTCCGCCGCCGCCCTGCTGCACACCGCCGCCTACGAATCCCTCAAATACGGGCGGCACGAGATCCTGTCCTCGCACGTGCTGCTGGCCTTGCTGCGCAGCGGGACCGGCGCCGCCGCGGACTTCCTCCGCAAGCAGAACCTCGACTACGACGGCCTGCTCGCGCAAATGCGCAAAAACCAATTCATCCTGCCGCGCGAAGCCTCTCAGGCGCCGCTCCCCCGCCTGGAAGACCTGATGGGTCCGCTGGGCGAGGAGCTGACCCGCCTGTTCGGCAGCGTGCAATCCAAAACCAATTATTTCAGCTGATGAGACGCTTTTTCCTAATCCTCCTGCTGGTATTGCCCGTCCTGGGCCTGGGCGCCCAGGAGCGCCACGATTCCGCGGGCAACGTGCCGATCCCCAGTCCGGACGCCACCCTGTGCTTCGCGCACCGCGACACCTGCGAACTCTATCTCGACTTCTATCGCGCCGCCCCGGACGCCGGCCCCTGCGCGGGAGAGACCCTCAAACCGCTGATCATCCACATCTTCGGCGGCGCGTTCATGACCGGACAGCGCGATTACCCGCGCGACCGGATCTGGTACCGCCAGCTCGCCGATGCGGGTTACCACGTGGCCGCCATCGACTATCGCCTGGGCCTCAAGGGGCAGCAGGTCAAGCCGGACCTGTCCGCCCTCCCGACCCTCAAACGCGCCATCGACATCGCCGTCGAAGACCTCTTCAGCGCGACCGTCTATCTGCTGGACAACGCCTTCGACCTGGACATCGACATCGACCGGATCGTCGTCAGCGGCTCCTCCGCCGGCGCGATGACGGCCCTGCAGGGCGAATGGGAGATCTGCAACGGGCGCGAACTCGCCCGGGTCCTCCCGGGCTGGTTCAACTACGCCGGCGTGATGGCTTTCGCAGGCGCCGTCTTCTCGATGGACGGGCACATCATCTATAACCAGAAGCCCTGCCCGACGATGCTGCTGCACGGCACGGCCGACCGCATCGTCCCCTACGGACAGATCACGCTCCTGGGCAACCAATTCGCCGGGAGCGACGCCCTGGCCCGCAAGATGGCCGTGAGCGGCGCCAACGTCCAGATCTTCCGCTTCCGCGACGCCGGCCACGAGATCGCCGCCTCGATGCTGCGCAACGTCCCCGAGGAACTCCGCTTCCTTGAGGAAAATGCCGTAAAGGGCATCCACCGGCAAGTAGATGCCCTCGTCGATGATGCGGGGATCCAGGATATGGGCTGGCGGGGCTATTCGGCCCGCGACCTCTACAAAACCGTCAAGTAGGGAATCCTACTGCGTCATTTTCTGCAAGGCGAGCATCGCAAGTTCCGCGACGCGCGTCTTGTAGTTCGTATTGGCGTCCTTGAGGTAGCGGTGGGCGATGGCACAGCAGACCGTGCCGGCGTTGTGCCCGAGTTTCGCGGCCATGCCGGCAAGGGCCGATCCTTCCATCTCGAAGTTGGTGATCTTGTAGCCCCCGTATTCGAAGCTCTCGAAATCCTTGAGCATATTCGGCATCGCCAGGCCCTGGCGTACCACCCGGCCCTGCGGTCCGTAGAAACCGCTGGCGGAGATGGTCATGCCCTTGACGGTGCAATTCTCGAACAAGCGTATCAATTTGTCGCTGGCCCGCACAAAATACGGATCGGGAAGATGCCTGTCCCAATGGACGTGGGCCTTGAAAGCCTCCTCGAAGTCCAGGAGGGCGATCTCATCCCGGCCCTCATACCAGTTCAGCAGGCCGTCGCATCCCACGGAGATGTGCGAGAAGATGAAGGCGCCCAGCGGAATGTCCGGCTGGATGGCGCCGCAGGTGCCGATCCGCAGGATGTCCAGCGTACGGTGTTCCGGGCGGACCTCGCGGGTCGCGAAATCGATATTGGCCAGGGCATCGAGTTCCGTCATCACGATATCGATGTTGTCCGTGCCGATACCGGTGGACAGGACGGTGAGGCGCTGGCCGTGGAATTCACCGGTCGCCCAGACGAATTCGCGCGATGCGCCCTCCGCCTCGATGGAGGTGAAGAGGAACTTGACCATGGCCACGCGGCCGGGATCGCCCACGAGGATGACCTTGTCGGCGAGGTGCTCGGGACGGATGTGGATGTGGAATGCGGAGCCGTCGCTGTTGATGATGAGCTCGGATTCGGGAATTCTCATAATGGTACGGATTGGTTATTATTATCTCTTGCGTTTGGCCGCGCGGAGCCGGTCAGCGCTGCGCACCAGCAGCTCGTCCGCGAGGATGCTCCGGGCGGCGAGGAAATCGAGGATGGTGGCGACGACCGGAAAGACGGCCGTGATGTGGAAAATAGGCGTGTTATGCGAGCGGATGAAATCCACCACCAGCCAGATCTGCAGGCCCAGCAGGATGATGGCAGCCAGGGAGGCGGTGCGCATCTGGAAAACGCGGTGCTTCCAGGTCGTCAGGGCCATCACCTGCAGGAACGCGATGATGATCAGCAGGATGGCGTAAGGCCAGTATTCCGTGTAGGAGATGTCTCCCGCCTTGGGGCAGAAGAACAGGGCGGCCACCAGGCCCGTCGCCAGCAGAAGATACAGGGTTTGAATTCTTTGCCACATAGACTATCTAGCATTGAAGCGGGCCAGCACGGCCTGCTCGTAGGTTTTTGAAATGGGGATGGGCTCGAGCGAGTCGATGTCGAAGTCGATCTCGTAGCCTTCTTTCTCGGACTTCAGGATGGAGATGTTCCGGATGTTGACGATGTACTTGCGGTGGCAGCGGACCAGTTCGCTGTCCGCGAAACTGTCCTCCACGGTCTTGAGCCGGCAGCGCAGCATATATTGCTTGATCTCGCCGGCGCTGTCCATATACCAGACCTTGATGTAATTATCGTCGGATTCGATAAAATAGAGGTTGTCCGAACTGATGGAGAACTTGAGTACGCCGTTGTTGTCGAACAGGGTGATGCGCTTGTCGGCATACGGGGCGGCCGGCTTGTCGCTGACCACGTTGCCATAATTCATCAGGCGTATCGTGTTGTCCTTGTCCTGCAAGGCGGAATGCAGGGAGCAGACCGCGAAGGGCACGCCCAGGCACACGGCCACATAGACCAGGGTGCCGGAGAAGATCTGCAGGTGATCGATCGGAACGGTCTCGATCAGGCCCAGCCGGCCGCCCTCCACGGTGAAGAAGGTATACAGCAGGCTCACGGCGACGACCTCCACGACCACCCAGGCGATGTAGCCCAGATAGGTAAAATTCGTGAGGGTGCGGCAACGGCCCATCAGCAGGCGGCTGAAGGCCACCAGGGCGGCCGCAAGCACCACGAAGGCGACGGTGAAGAAGAAGGAATCGCCGGGATCGAGGGAGAACCACACGTGGTCCAGGAAGGGGGTGCTCAGCAGCAGGAAGACCAGCGAGAAGAGGGCCGTGTACACCAGGGTGGAAGAAATCTGGCGGCGGTCCAGCAGGTATCGGGGTATCTGGTCTCTCAAGGACATAAGTATCAGCTAAGGTCTATGAAATGCAAATATAAGAATTATTTACTACCTTTGCGCAGTTAAAATTTGAAACTTATGGACAAACGAGTGGTTGTAACCGGCCTGGGAGTGCTCTCCTGCATCGGCAACGACGTCAACTCTTTCTGGAACAATCTCGTAAGCGGAGTCTGCGGGATCGACTATATCACGGAGTTCCCAACTGAGAATCTGGCCGTCAAGATCGGCGGCATGGTACGCAATTTCAATCCCGAGGATTACGGGATGGACAAACCTTTCGTGCGCAAACAGGATCCTTTCACCGTCTTTGCGATGGCATCCGCCTGGCAGGCGATGAACGATTCCGGACTCGTGTCCGGAGAAAACATAGACCCTTCCCGGCTCGCCACCTACGTCGGCTCCGGTATCGGCGGTTTCCAGACCATCCAGCGTGAGTTGGAGAAGTTCTTCGAGGACCCGTCCGGCCAGTGGGTCTCCCCCAATTTCGTCCCGACGATGATCAGCGACATGGCCGGCGGCCAGATCGCCATCAAGTTCGGCGCCCAGGCCTCCTGCATCGACATCGTGACGGCCTGCGCCACCTCTACCCATTCCATCGGGGAAGCCTTCCGTGCCATCCGGCACGGCTACGCCGACGCCGTGATCGCGGGCGGCACGGACCACTGCACCATCCCCATCGGCATCGCGGGTTTCGCCAATGCCAAGGCGCTCACCCGGGCCACGGACCCGCAGTACGCCTCCCTGCCCTTCAACGCCAACCGCAGCGGATTCGTGATGGCGGACGGTTCGGCCATCCTCATCCTCGAAGAGATGGAGCACGCGATTGCGCGCGGCGCCCACATCTACGCCGAGGTCACGGGCTACGGCAGCACCTGCGACGCCTACCACGCCACGGCCCCGCGCCCGGACGGAACCACCCAGGCCGCCTGCATCAAGATCGCCCTCGAGCAGTCCGGATTCAACCCGGACAAAGACAATGTCTATATCAACGCCCACGGCACCGGCACCCACCTCAACGACATCGCCGAGACCCTCGCCTACAAAGTCGCCTTCGGAGATTTCGCTTACAAGTGCCATATCAGCAGCACCAAGTCGATGCACGGCCATATGTTCGGCGCCACGGGCGCCATCGAGGCCGTGGCCACCGTGCTGGCCCTCCAGGAGGGCATCGTGCCGCCGACGGTGCATCTCGACGCCCCCGACCCGGAGTGCGATCTGGACTATACCCCCAACGTCGCGGTCAAGGCCGATCTGACGCTCGGTCTTTCCGATTCATTCGGTTTCGGCGGGCATAACGCCTGCCTGGCTTTCAGGAAAATTTAAGCAGGCTCAGCCCTGCAGACCTCATGAAAGTTTAATCGCGGTCGAAGAGGGCTGCGGCGTAGCGGCGTCCGAGTTCGAGTTGGGCGTCGCGCGTGAAGTGCAGCCGGTCCGGCAGGACGGCGAGGCCCGCGGCACTGACGCAGCAGGCGTTGGGGACCGCCTCTCCCACCCGGTCGATCACGGGATTGAAGATCGGGGCATTGTCGTGGCCGGGCTGGATCTGCCCGGCGATGAACGGAACTTCCTCACCTACACCCAGGTCGCTGCGCAGTGCAGCGACAAAATCCGCGAGCGCCGGCAGATACGCGGCCGCGCGCAGTGAGTCGGAGTCGCTCTCGCCCTGGTGCCAGAGGATGGCCTTGAGATCGCCGAAGCGCAGGGCCTGGCGGGTGCGGCGGACGGCCTCGCCGTAGAACGACGGCATCGGCTGTCCGCGCCAGGCAGGCTCCTCGCTGGCGGAATCCGTGAATCGGCCCTGCGGCGCACCGGGCATCCATTGCGCCAGCGAGGTGCCGCCGCGGGCGTTGAGAACCAGGAGCACGCGCCGGCCTGTCCGGCGGTGTGCCTCCTGCGCGAAAGCGTGCGCGAGGCTCATCCCCTGCACGGAGAGACCTTTGCGGATGGTGCTGTAGCGGTTGAGCGGCTCCCGGGCGGGGACCGCTTCTCCTTGATCGTCAAGCAGATAGACACCGTCGAGCGGAGAAAGCGTATCGGCCGGCTCGAACACGCCGCGCCCGGCCATATTGGATTGTCCGATCAGCAGGTACACATCGTACCGCGGGCCGCAGGCGCACAACAGCAGGGCGGCGGCCAGACACAGAATGGTTGTTCTCCTCATTAGTCGCCGGCTTCTTTGAGACGCTCCGCGTTTTCGGCGATCTGCAGCTGGTCGATGCACTCCTGGATGTCCCCGTCCATGAAGACGGGCAGGTTGTACATGCTCCAGTTGATGCGGTGGTCCGTGACACGGCCCTGGGGATAGTTGTAGGTGCGGATCTTGGCGGAACGGTCGCCCGTGGAGACCATCGTCTTGCGCTTGGCGGCGATGCCGTCGAGGTATTTCTGGTGCTCCAGGTTGTACAGGCGCGTCCGGAGTTCCTCGAAAGCACGGTCCTTGTTTTTGAGCTGGGAGCGTTCCTCCTGGCACTGCACCACCAACCCGGAAGGGATGTGGGTCAGGCGCACGGCGGAGTAGGTCGTATTGACGCCCTGGCCACCCGGCCCGGAAGAGCAGAAGAGGTCGAGCCGGATGTCGTCCCAGCTCAGGTCCACGTCGAACTCACCCGCCTCCGGGAAGACGGCCACCGACGCGGCCGAGGTCTGGATGCGGCCCTGGGTCTCGGTCTGGGGCACCCGCTGGACGCGGTGTACGCCCGATTCGTATTTCATCACGCCATACACCCCGTCGCTTCCGGAGAGTTTGAAGACGATCTGCTTGAAGCCGCCGGATGTGCCTGGAGCCTGGTCGGTGACCTCGAGCTTCCAGCCGCGCCGTTCGGCGAAATGCTGATACATACGGAAGAGGTCGCCGGCGAAAATCGCGGCCTCGTCGCCGCCGGTGCCGCCGCGGATTTCGACCATGGCGTTCTTGCTGTCGTCCGGGTCGGCCGGGATGAGCAGGAGCTTGATGTTCTGCTCCATCTCGGGCAGGCGGGGTTCGATCTCGGCGATCTCCATGCGGGCCATCTCCCGGAGTTCCTCATCCTTCTCGTTCACGAGGATGTCCTTGGCGGCCGTCAGATCCTCCACCATCTTTTCATACTGCCTGCCGGCCTTGATGATGGGCTCCAGCTCCTTGTAATCCTTGTTGAGCTGGACATATTTCTTCATATCCGCCATCGCTTCGGGGCTGGCGAGCTGCTCCTGGAGCGACTGGAATTTCCCCTCCAGGGAGAGGACTTTCTCCAATAATGTATTGTTCTCTGCCATAAAATCAGATGTTCTTGATGTAGCAGCGCCGGCGCATGAAAGGCTCGTGCTCGTAGCTGTTCCAGATGTTGACGGCGCTGTTGGACTCGATCTGCGGGTTGGAGATCGCCCAGCGGTTGCCGATCTTGCGGGCCTTGTCCGCCATCTCTTCGTAATAGACGGCCGAAACCCCCTTGTTCTGCCACTCGGGAGAGGCGCCGTTGACCATCAGGTCTGTGATCTCATAGTCGTGGAGGGCGCGCCACAAGTACCACCAGCCCAAGGGGAAAAGCTTGCCCTTCGCCTTCTGGAGGGCCCTGGAGATGCTTGGGAAGGAGATTCCGAAGCCCACGATCTGCTCGTTTTCGTCCAACAGCAGACCGCTGGATTTATCGGACAGGAAGGGCATCACGGCAGCGGCCTCCTCCTCGATCTCCTTGTCGGTGAGCGGAACGAAATTCAGGACGGTCCGGGCGAAACTCTTGTTGTAGACCTGGAAGAACTCCCGCACCCGCGCCTTGTCCTTCTTGAGGGCGGCGATGCTGCCGAAATGGAGGTTGTAGCGCTCCTTGACGAGACGGGACACGCGGCGGGCCTTGTCGGGGACGCCGTGGTTGGCCACCATCTTGTACTGCACCCAGTCGCATTCCTTGACATAGCCGAGCTCCCGGACGAAATCGTTATAGTAAGGGAAATTGTACAGGCAGTTGAAGGGCGGAACGTTCTCGTAGCCCTCGATGAGCATCCCCTGCTTGCCGAAGGTGTTGTAGTAGAGCGGACCGTGGATCTCGTCCATCCCCTGCTCCCGGGCCCAGGCCTCGGCGGTGCCGAGCAGCAGCCGGGCCACCTCGAGGTCGCGGATGCAGTCGAACCAGCCGAAACGGGCGCGGCGGCGGCCATAGAGCTCGTTGTAGCGGGGATTGATCATCGCGCAGATGCGGCCGGCGACCCGCTCCCCGTCCAGCACCATCCACATCTTGTGGGTGCAATAGTCCAGCGGAGCCACCCGGGTCAGGGATCTGACCTGGTCGCCGTGGAGGGCGGGGACATACTGCGGACAGTCCTTGTAGAGCTCGTCCGGGAAGCGGACGAACTGCATCAATTCCTTGCGGGTCAGGACTTCGCGTATCTGGTAATCGGGCATCGGTCTTGGGTCTATAAAGTTTGCAAATTTAGCAATTATGTTTGGATTATGAAAACCCGACTCTCAGAGCCCCTTCGCCTTGCCCTCATCCCAGATGGCATCCATCTCGGCGAGGGTCATATCGGTGAGTCTGCGGCCCTTCTGCAGGGTCTGCTCCTCCAGGTAGGTGAAGCGCCGGCGGAATTTGGAACAGGTCACGTGCAAGGCCGCCTCGGGATCCACGCCGTAGAGGCGGGCGGCGTTGATGACCGCGAAAAGCAGGTCGCCGAATTCCTCTTCCATGTGGCGGGGATCCTGCTCTCCGCAGGCCTCGCGCGCCTCGCCCAGTTCCTCGCGGACCTTGTCCCAGACATCTTCCTTCTGCTCCCAGTCGAAACCGCAGCCGCGGGCCTTCTCCTGCATCGACAGGGCCTTGAGTATCCCGGGCATCGCATCCGGAATGCCGGACATCACCGTGCGGTTGCCGTCCTTCTCGCGGGCCTTGACGAGCTCCCAGGTATCGGCGATTTCCTTGGCGGAAGTGGGTTCCCCAGCCTTCGGGCCGAAGACGTGCGGATGGCGGAAGACCATTTTGTCCACCACCTTCCCGAGGCAGTCCGCGATGTCGAAGGAGCCTTCTTCCTGGGCGATGCGCGCATAAAAGACCAGGTGATAGAGCAGGTCGCCGATCTCTTTCGCGGTCCCGGGGCGGTCGCCCTTCAGGATCGTATCACTGAGTTCATAGACTTCCTCTTCCGTCATCGGACGGATGGTCTCCATTGTCTGGGCGGCATTCCAGGGACACTTTTCCCG
>JAEEVG010000039.1 GCA_016290835.1 Bacteroidales bacterium
GCCATCTGCTTCCTGGTCGGGAATGCGGTATGCAAGAAATAAATGAACCGAATATTACTATGAGTCAAGTCCACATTATCGATCACCCGATGATCCAGCACAAGCTGACGATCATGCGGGACAAAGAGACGGGATCCAAGGATTTCCGCCAGCTCCTTGAAGAGATTTCCCTGCTGATGGGTTACGAAATCACCCGTGACATTCCCCTGGAGGATGTCGAGATCGAGACCCCGATCTGCAAGATGTCGGCCAAGAAAGTGTCCGGCCGCAAACTGGCCATCGTCCCGATCCTTCGGGCCGGCATGGGTATGGTGGAAGGCCTCCACACCCTCGTGCCCGTGGCCAAGGTGGGCCATATCGGCCTCTACCGCAACGAGCAGACCCACGAACCCGTGGTGTATTACTGCAAGCTGCCCGAAGATATCCAGAGTCGCATGGTGATCGTCACCGACCCGATGCTCGCGACAGGCGGCAGCGCCTGCGACGCCCTGTCGATGCTCAAGGCGCGCGGCTGCACCAACATCCGCCTGATGTGCCTGGTGGCGGCGCCGGAAGGCATCAACCGGGTCCAGGTGAATCATCCCGACGTCCCGATTTTCGTGGCCGCCGTGGACGACCACCTCAATGAAGATGCCTACATCGTCCCGGGTCTGGGAGATGCAGGAGATCGCATTTTCGGGACGAAGTAGCTGTCCTCAGGCATACAGCAACCCCCCTGAAACGCTAAAAAGAACCCTGTCGGGAAAAGCGTTTCAGGGGGGTTCTGTCTGCCTTCGGAGGGACTTCGGAGCGAAGCGACCGGAGGGGTTTGGGGAGTCCGCTCCCCAATGAATGGGGTATTACGATAACTGCGCTAGTAGTTATCGTAATACTTGGCTTCCCGGGGTGTGACCTTGGACATATTGTCCAGGAGATCCTGGTTGGTCCGGTATTCGTCCATCAGCTGGAGCATGAAGTTCATCGCCTCGGTGGGGTTCATGTCCGCGAGCAGCTTGCGCAGGATCCAGATGCGCTGGCTCTGGTCCGCCCGGTAGAGCAGGTCGTCGCGGCGGGTACCGGAGAGCACGAGGTTGACGGCCGGGAAGATGCGCCGGTTGGCAAGCGTGCGGTCGAGCTGGATTTCGCTGTTGCCGGTGCCCTTGAATTCCTCGAAGATGACTTCGTCCATCTTGGAACCGGTCTCGGTCAGGGCCGTGGCGAGGATGGTCAGCGAGCCGCCGCCTTCTATGTTGCGGGCCGCGCCGAAGAAGCGCTTGGGCTTCTGGAGGGCATTGGCGTCCACGCCGCCGGTCAGGACCTTGCCGGAAGCCGGCTGGACGGTGTTATAGGCCCGTGCGAGGCGGGTGATGGAGTCGAGCAGGATCACCACGTCGTGGCCGCATTCGACCAGCCGGCGGGCTTTCTCGATCACCATATTGGCCACCTTGACGTGCTTTTCGGCGGGCTCGTCGAAGGTCGATGCCACGACTTCCGCTTTGACAGAGCGTTGCATGTCGGTGACCTCCTCCGGGCGCTCGTCCACGAGCAGCACGATCTCATAGACTTCCGGATGGTTGTCCGCGATGGCGTTGGCGATGCTCTTCAGCAGGAGGGTCTTACCGGCTTTGGGCGGAGAGACGATCAGCATACGCTGGCCCTTGCCGATCGGCGCGAACATATCCACGATGCGGCAGCTGATGTCCTTGTTGGAGGCGCCGCCGGTCAGGTTGAATTTCTCGTTCGGGAAGAGGGGAGTGAGGAAGTCGAAAGGTACCCGGTCGCGGATGAATTCGATGCTGCGTCCGTTGACGGAACTGATCCGAACCAGCGGGAAATACTTGTCACCCTCACGCGGGGGACGGATCTCGCCGGTCACGGTGTCACCGCTCTTGAGGGCGTTGTACTTGATCTGCTGCTGGGAGACGTAGATGTCATCCGGGGAGTTGAGATAATTGTAGTCGGAGGAGCGGAGGAAGCCGTAACCGTCCGGCATGATCTCCAGGACACCGGTCGCTTCGACCGTGCCCTCGAACTCCGGAACGCGGGGACGGAAATTCTGCTGGGGATTCTGGAAGCGCTGACGCTGGTCTTTGCCCTGTTGCTGGGGATTCTGGCCGTTCTGTTTGCCCGCTTGCTGGAGTTGTCCGCCCTGCGGCTGCTTGGGCGCCTCCTGGGGCTTCGGAGCTTCCGGAGCCCTGGGACCCTGCTTCGGGGTTTCGGGAGCCTTGGGCGCGGAGGCCTCTGTCGCAGGCTGCGCGGCGGGTGCCGCCTCGGTCTTCTCGACGGGAGCGGGCGTCTCCTCGGCCTTCTTGGCAGCAGGCTTGCGGCCCCGCTTCTTGGGAGCGGGTGCCTCGGCGGCTGGGGCTTCAGGAGCCTTGAGAGCAGGGGTCTCTGCTGCGGGCTGCTCAGTCTTGGGAGCATCCGCCTGCTTCTTGGCGCTGGTGCGTTTCTTGGGTTTTTCCGCCGCTGCTGCCTTTTCGGGGGCCGGTGCAGGGGCTTCGGTAGCGGCTTCTGCACCCTTGTCCTTCGGCGGACGGCCGCGGCGCGCTTTGGGTTTCTCCGGGGCGGGAGTGGGTTTGACGGATTCGACGCGGGCCTGCGCATCCAGGATGGTGTATGCGAGGTTTTCGTTGTTCAGTTTCTTGATGCCCTTGATATTCAAATCGTTGGCTATGGTCTCGAGCTGCTCTCTGTTCATTTCGCTGAGCTCGAACAGTGTGTGTGTCATAAGGAAATATTAAATCCGACGAATGCCGGAAGGTTTGATATGCAAAGATAGGAATAATTTATTAATTATCCCAATAACTGTCGCTCTTCTTGAATCTGAGCAGGTCCGCAAGGGCGGATGCGTTGGCTGCGATGCGGAAGCTGTAGGACTTCCATTTGCCGGTCGGAATCCAGGAGACGGAGATATTGAAGCAGTGCAGATCGTAGGTGGCGCTCAGGCTCGTGGTCGTGAGCTGCATGGCCTTGATGTCGTAGCCGGTGGACATATTGATAGACATCTTGGGCGTCAACCTGATGTTGCCGTTGGCGTTGATCGTGGCCATGATGTTATTCTGATGGTCCAAGCGGGAGGTTTCTTTGTTATAGGTGTAGATTCGGTTCAGGCTGAAGCTGCCGCTGAAACTCAGCGACCAGGGCGCATCCGGATTGGTGTAGTACAGCCAACCTCCGGGGATGTATTCTCCCGTGACGGGATGATAATAGATACGCTGATAGTAACTGCCCGGACCCTGGCTGCCGCGTCCGTCGCTGCCGGTGCCGTCGTAGCCGTTCATACTGCCCTTGCCCGTGATGGAATAGGATGCGGAGGCGCTCAGGCTGGTCAGCCGGGCGAGCCCCTGTCCGCGGGTGATGGCGAAGTGGTTGTAGCGCCGGTTTTCCGGGCCGATCGCATAGGGGTCGAAGCCGGCGGACGCGCTGATGGTGACCTTGCCGAACAAGGTGGTGGACATCGACATCGAGATGGTGCTCAGCTTGAGCGAGTCCGCCAGGAAGTTGTAGCCGCTGTTCAGGGTCAGCTGGTCGATCAGTTTGACCTTCTTGGTGCCGGTGCCGGTGGTGTCGGCAAAATCCCGCACCTTGGCTTCCAGGTTGTTGCCGATGGAGAACGAGGCCGTCGCGGATTGCCCGCGGCCGGGATAAGAGCCCAGCTGGCCCTCGTAGACATTGTAGTCGTAGGTCTTCGTCTCTCCGGCGGCGTTCGTGTAGGTAAGGGTGCGGTAGCCATTGGCATAAGTGCCTTTCTCGGGGCTCCAGGAGAGGGAGACCGAGGGCGACACCACGTGGCGGATTGCCTGGATGCGGTGGTGCTTGCCGAAGTTGAACATGCCATAGAGCCGGGTGCTCAGCGAGGCTGACGCCGCATAATTCTGTGCGATGCCGAAGGAACTGAACTGCCCGCCCACCTGCTTCTCAACCTGGTCGGTCTCGGGATTGTAGACATAGTCCGTCTTGCGGAAAAACCAGTT
This sequence comes from Bacteroidales bacterium, assembly GCA_016290835.1. Taxonomy (GTDB): domain Bacteria; phylum Bacteroidota; class Bacteroidia; order Bacteroidales; family UBA932; genus Cryptobacteroides. The sequence goes on from JAEEVG010000039.1 coordinate 3,954, forward strand.
CTGCGAATAGGAGACCGAGGGGGCGAAACTGATGTACTTGAGGAGTTGGAAGTTCGGCAGGCCGATGCTGAAGTTGTGCGACATTCCGTTCTGGAAACGATCCAGCATCGAGCGGTCCATCGCGAACTCGGAGGCCTTGAACGAGACCTTGTTCTGCAGGGCGGTGCTGTAGCCGATCGAGATGCGCTCGTAGAAACGCTCCTTGCCCACGCGGTTCTTCTGCTTGAAGGGATAGATCGTACTCATCGAGAAGGTGACGTTGGGCAGGGTGAAGGTATAGGAGGAGTCCCGTGAACTCTGGCTGTGCAGGGCGTTGATACTGAGGTTGAAACGGCCGTTCCAGTTGCGCGACCAGGAGACGGACGAGGAGATCTGGTTCTGGATGGCCTCGTTGATGGAGCGGGAGTTATAGCGGCTGTTGGACGGGCTCTGGAAGTTGACCGAGGCGCTGAAAGTGGTCCCGGGATGGGCCTTGGAGTCCTGCGTGTGCGACCAGCGCAGGCCGAAGTTCTGCGTCGAGAAGAACTCCGGCGTACCTTTCTCGCCGGTCTGGTCGTGGGAGAAGTTGAACGACAGGTTGCCGTTGAACTTGTAGTTGACCCGGTAGCGGGAGTTGAGATCCACGCTCCAGGAACCCAGGGTGAAATAGCTACCGGTCAGGGAAAGGTCGATGTGGTCTCCGAAAACGAAATACATACCCAGGTCGCGCATATAGAAGCCGCGGGCCTCCTCTTCGCCGAAGGTCGGCATCAGCAGGCCGGTGGCCCGCTGGGGACGCTTGGGAATGAATCCGAAGGGAATGCCGATGAAGGGAATGTGGACATCCTCGATCACCAGGTGGGCTGGGCCGAAGACGGTCGTCTTGGTCTTGCTGATTACCTTGCCCACGGACATGTCGATGTAGTAATGCGGATGATCGGCGTCGCAGACGGTATACTGGCCGCCCGAGAGGTTGATGGAATGGTCTTCCATCATCTTGATGTCACGACCGTGCAGGATTCCCTCGTCCTCGGTGGTGATCATATTCGTGATGCGGGCCTTGCGGGAGTTGAAATTATAGCGGACCTCTTCCATATTGTAGGTCTGGGGTCCCTGCTTCAGCACCGGCCGCCCGAGCCACTCGGCGTTCAGGGAGTCATACACGCCGCGTGCAAAGACGACCCCGCTCTTGAGGTCGTACTCCATATAGTTGGCCGTCAGTTCGATATCCTGGTATTTGACGCTCGTGGGGCCGTAGTAATAAATCAACTGCCGTCCGTTCGAGAAGTCGCTGATCATCGAATCCGCAGCATTCGAGAATGCCGGCAGTTCCAGCGAACTCTTGCCAAGCAGGGCGATGGAATCCTCGCGGTGCAGGGAATCGACCTGCCGCAGGGAGTCGCGCCTGGCCAGTTCGAGCGAATCCGGGAGCACGACGGCCTTCTCCACGCGCTGGCCGTAGACCGTACCGCCGCGGCGGTTGCGCCGGATCTGTGCCGCCGCATCCGGCGCCAGAAGCGTCAGCAGCAACAGCAATCCGCAAGAAAATATGAGCGCCTTTTTCCTCAAATGGAGGTTTTTTCCTATATTTGCATTAATCTACAAAAGTACTACATATTTTTGAAACGCACAATTTGCATAATCCTTGCCACGCTCTTATGCATGGCCTTTGCCGCGGCGGACAACCTGCGGCTGTCCACGGTCGTGATCGATCCCGGGCACGGCGGCAAGGACTCCGGTGCAGTCAGCCGGGACAAGAAGTATTACGAGAAGACCTTCGTACTGGATATCTCCAAGATTCTCGCAGACAAAATCCGCGCCGCCTATCCGGACGTCAAGGTCATCCTGACGCGCAGTGACGACCGCTACGTGACGCTCGACGGCCGCGCCGACATCGCCAACAAGGCCGAGGCCAACCTCTTCATTTCCATTCATATCAACTCCATCGGCAGGACCTCGCCCAACGGTTTCTCCGTCCACGTACTGGGGCAGTCCAGCAACAAGAACCGGGACCTGTACGCCGGCAATATGGAGATCGTCCGCCGGGAGAATTCCGTCATCCTGCTCGAAGACGACTATACCACCACCTACGGCGGGTTCGATCCCAACGACCCCGAGTCCTATATTTTCATGAACCTGATGCAGAACGCCAATCTCGAGCAGAGCATCCGTTTCGCCCAGCTCGCCCAGAAGCATCTCAAGGGCGGGCCGATCAAGACGGACCGCGGCGTGTCCCAGGACCCCTTCCTCGTTCTCTGGCGCACGGCGATGCCGGCGGTACTGCTTGAACTCGGGTTCATTTCCAACGACAATGACCTTGCGGCCTTGAAGCAGAAGTCCGACCGGGAAAAGCTGGCGGAGCGCGTCTTCCAGGCCTTCAAGGAATACAAGGAGATATATGACGGTTCGGTGGACGCTCCGGCCCCGACGGGGGAGAAGCCGGTTCCGCCGCCCGCCGTGCAGACCGATCCCGCACCGCAGGCTGCGCCCGCGGACGCGAAGACCGTCTATGCCGTCCAGATCTTTGCCGTGAAGAAAGAGATGGACCCCAAATCCCGCGAATTCATGGGCTACACGCCCCGGGTCATCAGGACCGGGACGCTGAATAAATACTGCATCGGGGTCAGCGATTCCGCCGCCGGAGCACGCAAGCATTTGAGCGCGATCCGCAAAAAATATCCCGACGCATTTTTGGTCCGGATTGAGGGTGATACCATCACCATGATCAAGTAAATAATAGGGAGGAATTCGTGTTTTTCGGCCCTGGAAGCGATTGCACACAAGGAAAACGCTTAATTTCTTATTTAGAAAAATTCTAAATATCTAAATATCGTATTTTTGTGGAAGTTGCTATTTCCTAACCTTTGTAAAGTGCTGAAAATCATTTATATAAAAAACAAATAGCGAGCACCCCATTTATCCAAGATTTAAGTCAAAAAAAGTTAAAATGCAATATTAAAAAAAAGTTTTTTTCAATTTTTTTTCCTCCATCTTTGCACTGCGATTCGAGCTCAAGCCCCGGTCGCTTTTTTTGACCAATCATATGGACCAGCAAGAGATGCATATCAGGATTTGGAATGACTGCCTGCAGATCATTTCCCAGATCGTGGAGCCACAGCAATTCAAGGTGTGGTTCCAGCCGGTGCGTGCCGTCTCTTTCGTGGATTCCAAATTGACCCTCGAGGTCCCGTCCCTCTTCTTCCAGGAGTATCTCGAGTCCGCTTTCCTGGATATCCTGCGCCTGACGCTCCGCCGCGTCATCGGCGAGGATGCCCAGCTGGGCTACAAGGTCCGTCCGGTCCAGGGGCAGCCCGCGATGCGTCTGGCAGGCCAGCGCGTTCCCGCCCCGGTCAATCCCCAGGTGACGGTCAACACCCAACCCTCGTCCAATCCCAGCCCGTTCGTCTTCCCCGGCCTGCACAAGGTCCAGATCGATCCACGGCTCAACCCGGCCTACTGCTTCGCCAACCTGGTGGAAGGGGAGTGCAACAAGATGGGCGTGACTTTCGGGATGAACGTGTCCAATGCTCCGGGCAAGAGTGTTTTCAATCCGCTCTTCATCTTCGGCGGCCCCGGTCTCGGCAAGACGCACCTGGCCCAGGCCATCGGCCTCGCCATCAAGGAGAAATTCCCCGAGCGGGTCGTGCTCTATGTGACCGGCAACGAATTCAAGACGACTTATTCGCACGCCGTGTCCGTGCTCAACAAGCTGACGGATTTCATGGCGTACTATATGAAATTGGACGTGTTGATCGTGGATGACATCCAGGACTTGATGGGTCCCGGCTGCCAGAACGCCATCTTCAACATTTTCAACTACATGCACCAGAGCGGCAAGCAGCTCATCTTCACCTCCGACCGCTCTCCGGCGGACCTGGAGAATTTCGAGGAGCGCCTGTTGTCCCGCTTCAAATGGGGCGTATCCGCACAACTCCTGCATCCCGACTACAAGACCCGTGTGCAGATGCTCCGCTCCCGCGCCGAGCGCGAAGGGGTCGAGATCCCGCAGGATGTACTGGACTTCCTCGCCACCCGCATCAAGACCAATTTCCGGGAGCTCGAGGGTGCGCTGATCTCCCTGATCGCACATGCTTCCGTGGAGCGCAATCGCTCGATGATGGAGCTGGCCGCCTCGATCACGGACAACCTGATCGGCGAGGAGAAGTCCGACATCGACATCGCCAAGGTACAGCGCTCGGTCTGCGAGTATTTCAACATCAGCCGCGAGGACATGCTTTCCAAGTCCCGCAAGCGCCAGATCGTCCAGGCCCGCCAGATCGCGATGTACCTGAGCCGCAACCTGATCTCCAATTGTTCGCTGGCCACCATCGGCCAGGAGATCGGGGGCAAGGACCACGCTACGGTCCTCCACGCCTGCACGACCGTCAGCGACCTGATGGCCACGGACAAGGTGTTCAAGAAGTACGTCACGGACATCGAGGCGATGCTCGTGCCGACTGCCTGATAATACAATTAACCCAGCATACACCATGTTTCAGATTGCCCCTTCCATCTTGGCGGCGGATTTTCTCCATCTCGAGAAGGATATCCAGCTCGTCAACCGCTGCGGCGATGTCATCCATCTCGATGTGATGGACGGCACGCTCGTCCCCAATATTTCGTTCGGCTTTTCCGTCATCGACCACATCGCCAAGATTGCGACGGCTCCGATGGACGTCCACCTGATGGTGGTGCATCCGGAGCGTTGGTTCGAGAAGGTTGCGAAGGACGGTGTCCAGATGTGCTCTTTCCACTGGGAGGCCGCCGGGCGCAATACCGCCCGCTACATCCGGGCGATCCAGGACTTGGGGATGAAGGCCGGCGTGGCCATCAATCCCGACGTTCCCGTCTCCAAGCTCTTCCCGTATATCGGCAAGGCCGATTACTTCCTGGTGATGTCGGTGTTCGCGGGCTTCGGCGGGCAGAAATTCATCTATGAGTCGATCGACCGCGTGGCCGAACTGCGTGCGGAGATCGAGCGCCGGGGAGCCTCCGCGATCATCGAGATCGACGGCGGCATCAATGCGGGTAACGCCGCAGCGGTGCGGGAGGCGGGTGTGAGTCTTGCGGTTGCGGGCAGTTCCGTTTTCGGAGCGCCGGATCCGGCAGCGGCTATTTCGGCTCTTCGGGGAGCCTGAAAAGATATTTTCCGAATTCTTCTTGCAGAGATTTTCTGCCGTCGGGTGAGGCCAGATAGCCGAAACGGCGGCAGATTTCTTTGTGCAGGCGCTCCAACTCGCGTTCCGGCTCATAGTGTTCCCCGGTGAGTTCGTGCAGGGAGACGGGGTTGGGGAGTCCGGGCGGCCATCCGGTCTCGTTGAGATTGAGCCCGATTCCCGTGATGCTCTCCCGCACGGCGCTGCCGTCGAGACGGTTCTCGATGAGGATGCCGCAGATCTTGCGCGCGCCGACCCAGATGTCGTTGGGCCATTTGATGCGGGCCTGCACGCCATGGCCGAGCAGGTAGTCGCGCAGGGCGAGGGTGGTCAGCTCCGTGATCAGGATGACGTCGGAAACATCCAGCGCACAGGCTCCCTCGAAACGGTAGAGAATGCTGAATGTCAGGTTCTCTTCCGGGGACGCGAACCAGGTATGGCTGCCTTGTCCGCGCCCCGCCGTCTGGCTCCTGGCGGCGATGATTGACAAATTGTCAAGCCCTGTCATCTGCCTCCTGAGTACGCTGTTGGTCGAATCTGCCGATTCTATCCAGATTATCTGAGGGTCCCTTTCGGATGGTTCCATTTTTGTTATTATCTTTGCTCAGCAAAAATACAGAAGATGGCTCAAAATCCCAACAATAAAGATCCCCGGAAGCCCAAGATTATCCGAATCAATCTCTCGTGGCTCTATATTCTGCTGCTCATCGCGATCGGCTATCTGCTCTTCGCGCAGGGCGGCCCGTCGCCCCAGAAAATCGAATGGCCGCAGGTCAAGCAGATGATGCTCGACGGCGATATCAAGGAAATCCATTTCGTCCGCAACGACTACAGCGGCAACATCACCGTCCAGCCCGACCGGCTGGGTAAATACGCCGGCATGTTCGCGAACGGCAAGGTTCCGAGCCGCTCGCCGCATTTCACCTTCCTGGTGTCCACCAAGTTCGATCCCGAGAAAGAGTTCGGCGAGATCAACGCCCAGCTGAGCGAGGACGCACAGGTCAAGGTGGTGATGGAGAATAATCCCCGGATCTGGTCCAGCGTCCTGGAGTGGGTCCTGCCTCTGCTGTTGCTCGTCCTGCTGTGGGGCTGGATGTTCCGCGGAATGGGCCGCCAGATGGGTGGCGGAGGTGGCGCCGGTGGAGGCGGGATGAACCCGTTCAACGTGGGCAAGTCCACCGGCAAGCTCGCCGACAAGAATAAAGTCAATGTGACCTTCAAGGACGTCGCCGGCCTGTACGGCGCCAAGGAAGAGGTGATGGAGATCGTGGACTTCCTCCGCAATCCCAAGAAATATACCGCCCTGGGCGGCAAGATCCCCAAGGGAGCGCTGCTGGTCGGTCCTCCGGGCACCGGCAAGACCCTGCTCGCCAAGGCCGTGGCGGGGGAGGCGGACGTCCCGTTCTTCAGCATCAGCGGCTCCGACTTCGTAGAAATGTTCGTGGGCGTGGGTGCCAGCCGCGTGCGCGACCTCTTCGCCCAGGCCAAGGAAAAGGCCCCCTGCATCGTGTTCATCGACGAGATCGACGCCGTGGGCCGCGCCCGCGGCAAGAATGTCGGCTTCTCCTCCAACGACGAGCGCGAGAATACCCTCAACCAGCTCCTCACGGAGATGGACGGCTTCGGCAGCAACAGCGGCGTGATCGTGCTGGCCGCGACCAACCGCGCGGACATCCTGGACAAGGCCCTGATGCGCGCCGGCCGCTTCGACCGCCAGATCCACGTCACGCTGCCGGACCTCAATGAGCGCAAGGAGATCTTCCAGGTCCACCTCAAGCCGCTCAAGCTGGCACCTGATTTCGACCTGGACCTCATCGCCAAGAACACCCCGGGCTTCTCCGGCGCCGACATCGCCAATGTCTGCAACGAGGCGGCGCTGACCGCAGCCCGCAAGGGCAAGAACGACATCAACAACCAGGACTTCTCCGATGCGGTGGACCGCGTGGTCGGCGGCATCGAGCGCAAGAAGACTATCATGTCGCCCGAAGAGAAGCGCCTGACGGCCTTCCACGAGGCGGGTCACGCCGTGGCCGGCTGGCTCCTGCCGGGTTGCGACCCCGTGCTCAAGGTGTCCATCATCCCGCGCGGACAGGCCCTGGGCATCACCTGGATGCTGCCCGACGAGAAAGTCACGCTCTCCAAATCCGAGATGATGGATGATATGTGCAGCCTGGTCGCAGGCCGTGTGGCGGAGGAAATCGTCAACGACGGCGTACCCTGCACGGGCGCCCTGAGCGATTTCGAGCGGATGACCAAGATGGCCTATGCGATGGTGTCCTACTATGGCATGAGCGACAAGGTGGGCAACATCTCCTTCTATGACCCCAACGGCAGCTACGAATTCACAAAGCCTTACAGCGAGAAGACCGCCGAGCTGATCGATGCGGAGGTCAAGGCCCTGATCGACGAAGTGACGGCGAAGACCCGGGGGATCCTGACAGAGAACTGGGAGAAGCTCACGGAACTCGCCGAACTGCTGATCGAGAAGGAGGTCATCATGGCTGACGATCTCGAGAAATTGTTCGGTCCTAAGGCCGGCAAGCACGGCGAGGAGCGGCTCCGCAAGGAAGAAACGGCAATATGAGCAACTTCTGGACGCGTACGCTGACCGGCGCCGCTTTCCTGGTGGTGATGGTGTTCGGCCTGATTTGGGACAGGGCGATTTTCGGCGCCCTGTTCGTGACGATACTCTGGATCGCCCTGCAGGAGTTCTACCGGATGGCGCTCGGGACCCGTTTCCGTTTCCAGCAGAAACTGGGGCTCGTTGCCGGTGCGGCGGCCTTCCTGTTGGTGGCCTGCCATTTCTTCTATGGCTGGGACATCCGCTGGCTGATTCTCGTGTTGCTGCCCCTGCTGCTGATTCCCGCGACGGCCCTGTTCCTACCCTCGCGCGAGGGTTTCGGCGACCTGTCCTACATCTATGCCGGCCTGCTCTATATCGCCCTGCCCGTCAGCCTCTCCCCGATGCTTGTGATGGACGGGGAAGTGTATGACGGGTGGCTGCTCCTGTCGCTGTTCATCCTGATCTGGATCTCCGACATTGGCGCCTACTGCGTCGGCTCGACCCTGGGCCAGCGCCCCGGTGCGCGCCGCCTCGCCCCCGAGATTTCTCCGAAGAAATCCTGGTGGGGATTCTGGGGTGGAATAATCTTCTGCGTCGGCGCGGCAGTCGGGCTTCACTTCCTGACCTGGATCCCGTATTCGCTCGGCCACTGCATCGCCCTGGGGGTGATCGTCGCCCTGGGCGGGACCTGCGGAGATCTCTTCGAATCGATGTGGAAGCGTCATTTCGGGGTCAAGGATTCCGGACGTTGCATTCCCGGCCACGGCGGAATGCTGGATCGTTTCGACAGCAGTCTCGTGGCCATCCCCTTGGCAGGTATCTATCTGACCCTCATTGCATTGATATGAGAATCGACCGCAATTCCATCGGCAGCCTGGCACTGGTCTACCTGCTGAGCGCCGCCCTGATCTGGGTGCTGCTCAGCCTGGTCCGTATTCCCTGGGTGGCCTGGCCGCTGGTGGCGATGCTGCTGTGGTTCTGCATTTGGCAGACGGCTTTCTTCCGGGTGCCGCGCCGAAAATGGGGCGGCACCGAGCGTGAAGTCACCTCCGTCGCGGACGGCAAGGTGGTCATCGTGGAGCGGGTCTTCGAGCCGGAGCATCTCCGAACCGAGTGCATCCAGATATCGGTCTATATGAATTTCTTCGACGTGCACGCCAATTTCTGGCCTGCCGACGGGGAGGTGACTTATTACCGTTATCATCCCGGGAAGCACCTGCTGGCGTTCGCCCCCAAGGCTTCCGAGGAGAACGAACACAGCTGCGTGGGGCTCCGCCTGCCTCACGGGCGGGAGGTCCTGTTCAAGCAACTCGCAGGGGGCTTCGCGCGCCGCATCGTCTGCTATGCGAAAGAAGGTCTCCAGGTGCATGGCGGAACGCAGTGCGGCATCATCAAATTCGGCTCGCGCATCGATCTGTTTGTGCCGCTCGACGCCCAGGTGAAGGTAAGGGTGGGGGATGCCGTCCGCGCCTGCGAGACGGTCCTCGCTTCACTCTGACCGTCCGGGGGAATCAATGACGGGGGGCGTTCCCCCCGAAACTCTCTGCGTCGCTGCGCTCCAAAAGCAAGTTGTCCAGCGCCAAGCGGACCTGGTCCGCGTCGCGGAAGACCAGACCCCGGATGCCGACGGCCTCGCCGCCGGCCGTATTGGCGGGATTATCGTCGATGAAGACGCACTCGTCTGCCTGCAGGCCATAACGCTCCAGCAGGATGCGGTAGAGGTCCGGTCCGGGCTTCGCGGTCATCTCCTCTCCGGAGACCACCATTCCGTCCAGCAGACCGAGAACGGGGTAGCGGTCCCGCACCAGCGGGAAGGTCTCCCGGGACCAGTTGGTAAGCCCGTAGAGGCCATAACCCCGTGCCTTGAGGTCCCGGACCAGGGCTTCCATCCCCGGGATCTGTCCGCCCATCATTTCGATCCAGCGACCGTAGTACATCCGGATCTCCTTTTCCCATTCCGGGAACATGGCCACGCGTTCTTCGGTCATCTCGGCGGTGAGGCGGCCGGCGTCTGCTTCGGTGTTCCAGCTATAGGGGCAGATCTCCGTGAGGAACCATTCCGCCTTGGCGGCGTCGCCGAAGTAGGGGACATACAAATGGCGCGGATCCCAGTCTAGCAGGACCGCGCCGAAATCAAAGATGATGTTGCGGATCACCGGTTGCTGTGCCGGGTGGTGATGAGAATGACTCCGTTGGCTCCGCGGGAACCATATAGGGCGGTGGTGGCGGCGTCCTTGAGCACGTCGATGGTCTCGACCTCCTCAGGTGAAAGGTCGCTGATGTCGCTCACTTCCATTCCGTCCACGATGAGCAGCGGCTCGTTGCTGCTGTTGATCGAATGGTCGCCGCGGATGCGGATGGAGGTGCCGACCACTTCCACGCCGGCCACTCGGCCCTGGAGGTATTCATAAATATTGGTATAGCCGCTGCCGCGTTCGACATTGAGTTTCGCCGTGGCGGCGGTGGAGTCCTTCTTCTTGATCTTCTGGTAGCCGATGTTGACTTCTTCTTCGCCCGGATCGTAGCCATTCGGGATATAACTGTTCTTCAGCGCCGAGCAAGAACCGACGATCAGAAGGATGGAAAGGAGGTAGCAAAACTTTTTCATATCGGTTAATGGAATTCCGTTTCAAAAATACGCATTTATTCACTCAAAACAAATCCTGCGCCTTTTTTTTCGTTCTTTTTGGAAGTCCGCGAAAAATACCTATCTTTGCAATCCCGGTGCTATGGCCGAGCGGTTAGGCACAGGTCTGCAAAACCTGGTACAGCGGTTCGATTCCGCTTGGCACCTCCCAAGAGCCCCTACAGTGATATCTGCAGGGGCTCTTTTTTCAATAACCAGGAGGTCTAGTACAATTCTCGTTTCAGCCGTTTCCGGTCGTAGGCTTTCTTGGACTTGTGGAGGGCCTTTCGGAAGGAAACGGGTTTACCGTGCGCTTCGATCTCCTCGAGGCGCGCCGCGCGGCGCTGCGCCAGCATAAAGTCCGCCTGCGTGATCCGGAGCGTTTTCTTCTTATTCTTCGAGCTCATAGATTTCCAATTTGGCCCTTGAACGTCTTGCTTATAAAAAACAAACGTGGTCTATGCACCAAAAATACAAAAAAGATGCAGAATACCGTCCGAATGAGGCAGATAACTTGAAGCGTCGGGCAGTCGTTCGGGCAGAGACAAGATCCTGCAAGGCTTGCAGCAATTTCGCCGCCCCGCGGGAGCGGACTATTTTTGCATCTGAAAAACCACAAAAACTTAACGCAATGAACGTTTACAATGTCATTATCCTCGATGAGAGCGGCAGTATGTCCTCCATCTACCACCATGCCCTGACGGGCATCAACGAAGTGCTCTGCGGCATCCGCAGGAACCAGGAAGAGCATCCCGACCAACAGCATTATGTCAGCATCGTCACCTTCGAAGGCAACGGCGTCGCCGGCATCAAGAACCGCCGCGACCGCGTCGCCATCGGCAGAATCGAAGACTTCACGAAAAATGACTACCGTCCCGGCGGATGCACGCCCCTCTACGATGCGATGGGCGTCACGCTGAACGCCCTGGAAGGCAAGATCCACGAGAACGACCGCGTGCTGGCTACCATCATCACGGACGGCTGTGAGAACGCCTCCGAAGAGTACTCCGGCAGGGCCGTCAAGGACCTGGTCTCCCGTTTGCGCGGCAAAGGCTGGACCTTTGCCTACATCGGCGCCAACCAGGATGCCGTGGAGGTGGCGCGGGACCTCAACATCCAGAACGCCCTGAACTTCGACGCCACGCCGGAAGGGGCTGTCATGATGTGTATGCGCTTCAGGAAAGCTTCACGCAAATTCTCGAAGATCCTCGCCGAGCCGTTGGCAGGCGAAATGTACGATGAGGCGATGTCCGACCTCTTCGATGAGGATTAAGCGGGAGTCAGTTCTCCCAGATCACCAAGTCCCGGTCCAACGGGACTTTTTTTATTTCGCCGGCGGCGCCTTCCAGGCAGTAGAAACGCGACACGCGGTCGCTCACCACATTGCGGAATGCGGCCTTGATGCGCGACGCGCAGACGTTCAGTTCGTTCCCGAACGGATCGACGAGGCGGTCGATGGTCCGCTCGATCCCGTCCTGCTCCCCGCGGCCCGTGATGCCCAGGTAAAGCTCCAGCAACTCCTGACGGTGGTCTGCGACCTCCTTGAAGCGGATGCCCTCCGGGTGCCGCAGGTACAGGAAATACACCGCCTTCGAGAGTTGATTCATCCGGACTTCCCGGTCGAAATCCGAGAGAAAGATCCGGCCACCCCTGGAGATCTGGATGTGACTGAGCCGGACCCGGTAGCCTAGCAGCAGCTCCAGGTCCTCGAGGCTGATGTCAAATTCCCGGGTAATCCGGTCGATCTCGTCGAGAATGGCAGCCGTCCGCTCGTCCATCAGGCATCTTTCGAGCGGGGGGAGGCCGCCCTCGTAGCCCGCTTCGTCATAGAACTCGCCTCCAATCGGCAGCGAAGCCTCGGTGATCGCCCTCATCTTGAGGAGGACATGCCGGGACTCCTTTCCGGTGGGGAAAAGCGTTTCCAGATCCGGGAGAATCAGTCCGGACGCATCTTCGGAAATCTTGTGGAAGAAGACATTCCGGCCCCGCTTGTACAGCCACCCGGCCTGGTCTCCGAGCCGGGCGGTCTGCCGGATATGGGCATAGACGGACGGCAGGTCGAAGCCGTCCTGCAGGGGGAACAGGTAGTCCAGGACCTGAGAGGGGATACTCTCCAAGAGCTCGGGCAGGTGGAGGAAGCTGAATCCGGCGTAAGAAAGCCGGTCACGGATTTCAGCTTCGTTCCCGGAGACATACGCATCCTGCGGGGCGGAATCCGCACCGGCTATGTAGAGGGCGGTCCAGGGCTTGAGGAAGGGGACACGCCGGGAAGGAATCTTGTGGTCGTGGTAGGGCATGGATCAAATATACAACATTTTTGCAGATCCGGGCAGGATTTTTTTGCTTTGACAAGGACTGTCAAATACGGGGTCTACCTTTGCCGAAAAACAGAGCCCTATGCGTACCACAGAAGAAATCAGGCAATTTGCCATCGCCGCACATCGCGGCCAGACCGATATGATCGGCGACCCGGCCATCCAGCACGTGCTCACCGTCGGCCGGATGGGTCGGAACGAACTGGAGCAGAAGGCGGGCTATCTCCACGATGTCCTGGAGGATACCGACATCACGCTCAATGATCTCCGGTCCGAGGGGGTCGAGGAGGAGGTCCTCACCGCCGTGGATCTGCTGACACACCGCGACGGAGTCAGCTACGAAGACTATGTCCGCCACATCGTCGCCTCCGGCAACCAGACGGCCATCCACGTCAAACTCAACGATCTCCGCCAGAATCTGGACCGGGCCGAGCGCTCGCTTCAGCGGCTCGGCGCCACGGGCGACCGCGCCCTCGCCGCCGAGATCCGGCGGATCGCACGGCGGCACGGCCGGGCTGAGCGCTACATCTGTCGAGCCATCGCGCCGCGGCGGAGCGGGACCCTGGATTCGTTTTTCGGGTTCCTGAAGCTGTCGATGGCAGGGTATTTCGTGTATCACTTCGTCATATTGTTATCACTGTGATGCTGAAGTAGACGCAATTATTGTTTTTCGGAACAATTTTTGTACATTTGCGGTCATCCGAAGCACAATAATTGTGTTATTATTATTATGAAAAAGACTCTTTTACTGACTGTGGCCGGCATTTTGGCCGGTACGATGTGCCTCTTCGCCCAGCCGGGCGGATTCCCCGGCGGAGGTGGCGGTTTCCCCGGCGGAGGTTTCCCCGGTGGGGGTGAATTCCCCGGAGGTCGTCCCGGTGGCGCAGAATTCAAGATGCCTGAGCTTCCTCCTGAGCTCAGCCCCGAGGAGCGAACGGCCGAAATGGTCGAGAAATTCGGCCTCAGCCCCGAGCAAGAGGCGACTCTTCTCGAACTCAACAAGCGTTACGAGGGCAAGTTGGAGTATCGTCCCCAGCAGCAGAATATGCAGGATATCCGCGAGATGAGCGACGAAGAGCGCCAGGAGCTCTTCAATAAGATGGCTGAACAGATGGCCGAAATGGAGAAGATCCTGGAGGAGATCGAAGCCAACAAGAAGGCTTATGAAGGCGCCCTGAAGGCTCTCTTCGACAAGAAGCAGTTCCGCGCCTACCAGAAAGAGCAGCGCCAGAAGGCGACCGAGCAGCGTCGCCGTATGGAGAGTATGTTCATGGGCGGCGGCTTCGGCGGTCCCGGTGGCGGCTTCGGCGGCCCCGGCGGAGGATTTGGTGGTGGTGGTTTCGGCGGCCCCGGCGGATTCTGATCCTGCCTGATAATGACGGAAGGCGTCCCGAGATTCGGGGCGCCTTCTTTTAGGTCCTTCGCTTCGCTCAGGATGACAGGGGGCCAGTCAGGATGACAGGGCGGGGCTAGATTTCGATGTGATAGGTGCCGGGGGTGTATTCCTTGGGGGCGCTGCCGTCGGGGAGAATGACGGTAGCGCTGGTGCCTTCGGGAATGGTGAAGTCCCAGGTCCACTTGTCGCCATCGTAGCGCCAGGCGCTCTTGACAAGACCCGCCGCGGAATTGTATTCAGCCTCCAGATGGCCCAGCCGCTTGTCCGGTACAGGAGCGAGACGGATGTGCTTGAAGCCCGGGGCGGCGAGGTCCGTGGCGATGCCGGCGGCCGTCTCCCAGAGCCACTGGCAGACACAGCCGTAGGCATAGTGGTTGAAGCTGTTCATACCCTTGGGGCCCATGCCGGACTCGAGGGTGTAACTGTTCCAGCGCTCCCAGATGGTGGTGGCGCCGTTGTCTACGGAATACAGCCAGCTCGGATTCTTGCGCTGGAAAATCAGGTCCCAGGCGATGTCGGCCATCCCGTTCTCCGTCAGGGTCTGCATCAGGATGGAGGTGCCCAGGAAGCCCGTCTGCAGGCATCCGCCGTGCGCGGCGAAATTCGCGCGCAGCCGCGCCTTCATCGCCTCCTTGGCGGGTCCTTCCACCAGGCCGTTCTTCAAGGCGAAGAGGGCCGGCGTCTGCATCGTGTTGAAGATGACGGTCTTGAAGCCGCCCTTGCCGTCCAGGAAAGTCTTTTTGAGGAAAGCGCGCGCCTCATCCACCATGGTCTGGTACTTCGCGGCATCGCGGCCGGTCGCAGCGGCCATATCACGCATCATTTCTGCATCCTGGGCCCAGTAGCAGGCGCTCAGGTAGTTCCAATAAATGACGGACTCCGGCAGGGGAGCGCGCCGGCCGTTGCGGTCGGTCGTGAAGGCGCTGCCGCCGTGGCTCTCCATCGGCTCGTAGCTCAGCCAGTCGGCCCACTGGTAGTTGCCGTTCTCGGAGACGAGGGCGCGGTGGTCATATTTCGTATCGTTGACGTGCTGCATGAAATGCTCCATCGCCGCCCAGTTCTCTTCGATGATGGCCGGATCACCGAACTGCTTCCAGACCGTCCAAGGCACGATGATACCGGCATCCGCCCAGCCCAGACGCATCATATCGCCGCCGTACTGCGCCAGCGGTGCAACGCCGGGGAAGCCGCCGGTCTCGCTCTGCGAATCGCGCATGTCGCGCATCCATTTGTGGAAGAAAGCGTCGGTGTTGGCGAAGAAGGTACCGGTCTCGGAAAAGACCTGCGTATCGGCCGTCCAGCCCAGGCGCTCGTTGCGCTGCGGGCAGTCCGTCGGCACGGAGAGGTAGTTGGAGCGCTGGCCCCAGAGCGTGTTGGAAATCAGCTTGTTGACCGACTCGTCTCCGGTCGTGATGGTGCCGGTCTCCAGGTCCTGGGCGATGGAAGTGACGGGCAGCGAGACGAGGGAGCGGATCCGTACTTCGTCCGTTGCGGTGATGGAGGCGAAACGGTAGCCGAAGAAGGTGCAATGCGGATGGTAGGACACATACCCCTTGGCGGGACCGAAGGTGTATTCGAGCTGCATCCCGTCATCGGGGATGCGCAGGTTGGTACGGTGCACGCTGCCTTCCGGGCCGTCCATTCCCCGGCTCTTGGCGCCATTGCCGTCGTTGAGCAGCTCACCCGGCAGGCAGGTCAGGACCGTGCCTTCGGCAGCCTTGAAGACGAAAGCGGGCACAGCCGCGGCGTTCTGTCCGAAGTCGACCACAAGGGTCTCGCCGGGACGTACCACCAATTCTTCGCCGGGCGCGAAAGCGCGGGCGACGACCACCTTGCCATAGGCCTGCTCATCGGCGCCCTCGATCTCCTGCCAGGTGTAGGCCTCGACCGGCGCGAGCGCCAGGTCTTCGCGCAGATAGATCTCCGCACCGACGCTCGGCACAATCTCTCCGGTGAATTCGGTGTTCACTTCCGGCTTGCCGAGCCGGTCCGCCACTGCGAATCCGGGCAGCTCCCGTGCGTCGTAGAATTCGCCGTCGAAGATGGCGGCGTGCTTAACGGGACCGGCGATGCCGGCGCGCCAGTTGTCCGTATCGGTGCCGAAGAGAGCCTTTGTGCCGTCGGCATAAGTCAGTTCGAGCACGGCGCGGAAAGCGCATTTGCGTCCGAGCATGCCGTTGTAGCCGCCGGGGGTGACAATCTTGTCGGCCCACCAGCCGGGCGTGACCTGGGCGGCGAGCTGGTTGGCGGCGCCTGCACGCTTGTTGAAGGCGTCAGTGATGTCGTAGGTGAAGGAGGTGCGGGTCTTGTACGGATGGGTGAATCCGGGCTTGAGAACCTCCTGCCCGACCGGCTGGCCGTTGACATAGAGTTCATAGACGCCCAGGCCCGTGGTCATCCACTTCGCCGAGGCGACGGCCTGAGTGTTCTCCACGGTGGAGACGAACCAGCTGGCGCCGTCGGCGGCCCGCTGGACATTGCGTCCGCTCACCACCGGGGCATCGGCGGCCGAGATCCAGATGGAAGTCTCCCAGGCGGCGGGGTCCAGCGCGTCGGCGCGCACGCCGACGGTGGAGGATGCCTGCTGCTTGCAAGCGGCCAGAAGGCCCAGGGAAAGCATCAGGATAAATGAGAATTTGGTATTCATAATTGTGTGAGTGAAAAAAGATTCTTTCGGTGGAGTAAAGATAGGGAAAACAAGGGACAAAAAACAGCAAATCCGGTGAAAAACCCCAAGATTATGGGGTTTTTTTGCTGATAGAAAAGGACGATTTTTGTACAAATAAAATTTTGCTTCGCATGGAGAGTGTCGAGAATCCGTCCCCAATCACACTTACGGGCCGTGAAAAAGAGATTCTGCAGCTGCTGGCCGAGGGGCTGACCACGGCGCAGATTGCCGAGCGATTGCACCTCGGTTCCGAGACCATCCTGTGGTACCGGAAACGCCTGCACCGCAAATTCGAAGTCTCCAGCGTCGTTGCATTGGTTTTGAAAGCAGCCAAGATGAACATGATTTGAAACAAACCATAATTTTAATAACAGTATGAAAAGAATCTTTGTTTTGGTGACCGCACTCGCACTTGTGTGCGCGTCCGCATCTGCGCAGAATATGCTGGAGCGTCTGAAGAACCGTGCCAAAGAGGCTGTCGAGAACAATGTCGGCAACAAGATCGAAGAAGGGATCAACGGCGTTTTCAGCGGGAAGAAGAACGACAAGAACAACAAGGCTGAAGGCAACAACAACGAAGAAGCGGCCGGAGAGGAAGGTGAAGAAGCCGTGACCAACCAGCCGGTCGACTTCGCCGAGATCCAGGCCAAGAGCGACTTCAAGCGCGGCGGCGTGGTCTTTTTTGAGGATAATCTGGCCGGTGAGCAGATTGGTGAGTTCCCCTCCAAGTGGGACCTGCTGGACGGCAGTGAAGTAGAGGTGGTCAACATCAAAGGCGTAAAGGCCATCCGGATGGAAGACTCCAGGATCCAGCCTCTGATGGAAGAGAAGGAGTACCTGCCCGAAGAGTTCACCATTGAGTTCGACGTGCTTGCCCAGCCTGCCCAGGAAGGTTCCGGATGGGACGGAACGTTGGACCTGATCATGGATGGAGAGAACGACAAGAAGAGTGTCTTCGATATCCGGATGAGCCCGGAATTCCACCCCTATTACGGCAACGAGTATAATGGCATTTCGTGGGGCTGGGGTGCTGAGAATCCCAATGGCAACAAAATGTCGGGAGAGCCGGGTACGCAGACCATCAAAAAGTATTTGAAGAAGAACGATTGGAACCATATCGCCATCTCGTTCAACAAGCGCGCGTTCAAGATGTATCTTAACTACCAGCGCATCGTGAACATTCCGAATATGATCCAGCCCCGTTCCTGGCTGCTTTATGCCTTTTCGGACAGCGACAAGGGCATCTTCATCAAGGATATCGTGATGGCCAAGGGCGCCGTCGAGCTCTATGAGCGCAATGCCACCGACTACTCTTCCGCCGTGGAGAAGGCCATCGTCGAGACCGGCAAGTTCGTCACGAACAACATCCTCTTCGAGACCGGCAAGGCCACGCTCAAGCCCGAGTCCATGGAGGAGATCCAGAAGGTCGCCGACTATATGAAGAAGAACCCGGGCGCCCGCTTCGAGGTCCAGGGCCATACCGACAACTCCGGCTCCGACAAGGTCAACGACCCGCTCAGCCAGGAGCGTGCCGAAGCCGTGGTGAAGGCCCTCGAGGGCCTGGGTGTCGATCCGTTCAACCTCCGCGCCGTCGGTAAGGGTTCCCACGAGCCCGTTGCCGACAATGGCACCGACGAAGGCCGCGCCAAAAACCGCCGCGTCGAATTTATCAAGAAATAGCTATCTTTGCTTCTCCATGAAGCAAATCATACTTTTATTCGCCCTGATGGTCCCCGTATTTGCTTCGGCATACGAGGACCATCGTGGTCATAATCTGGACTCGCTGGAGCGCGTCCTGCAGCAGCGTTTCACCCCGGACCGGCTCGCCGCCGCCACTCCGGAGGAGAAAGCCGATTATGTCCGGATCTGCCGGGAGCTCGCATGGGGCTATCTCCAGCTGGACGGATCGAAATACCAGTATTATGCCCACCAGGCCATCTCGCGCGCTGAAGGCCCGAGCCGGGAGGACACCATCTACGACATGTCCATCCTCATCGGCCAGGGCTTCTGGGCCCGGGAGCAGTACGACAGCGCCCGGGTGTATTACAGCCGGGCCGCCGACGCCCTCGCTGCGATTGAAGCGGCCTGGAGCGATGCTGACCGCCACGACCTCGAAGCCCGGCAGGCCCGGCTCTGGGGCACCCTGGGCAATTTCTATGCGGCGCAGGACTCCGTGGAGCAGTTCGTCCATTACTATACCAAGGCGGGGGAGGTTTTCGAGAGACGGGGCTGGTGGGAGGATTGTTCGATCCTGCACCGCAATATCGGCGAGGTCTATCTGGATGCGGGCGAACTGGCCAAGGCCAAGCCCGAGTACGAACTCGCCCTGCAGTTTGCCCGGCAGTCGGCCGATTCACTGATGATCGCCGGGGCGATGTACGGGCTGGGGCACTGGTACAAAGAGTCCGGCAAAACCGCCCGGGCGCTCAAGTGCCTCGCGGAGGCGAATGCCTATTACGGGAATCATCCCGTGGAAGAAGCCGCGGGCCGCGCCGATACCCTGGATGTGATGCAGGAGGCCTACAAGCAACTCTTCCGGAATACCCTGATCATCGCGCTGGGGACCTTCCTGCTCCTGCTGTCGGTGGCGGGGAGCCTGTTCTTCGCCCGCCGCCTGCGCCAGACGAAGCAGGAACTGGGCGAGACGGCCGCCGTGCTGGATGAGACCATCGAGGAACTCCGTCCTGCCGCGGAGCAGCCGGAAGCCATCCGCCTCACCGAACGGGAGAAAGACATCGTCCGGCTGATGATGGACGGCCGCAGCACCAAGCAGATCGCAGATGAACTCTGCATCGGCTACGAGACGGTGCTCTGGTACCGCAAGCGCCTGCACGCCAAGCTGGACGTGCACAATGCCGCGGAGCTCGTGGCGGAAGTGGTGCGCCGGGGTCTGCTTTGATCCATCAGAACTGATTCAGGATCAGGCTCCTGGCTGCGTCCAGCAAACCCGGCTGGAAACCATACTCGACGCCGATGTAGATCATGTGCAGGGCGGCGTACGGAATGACCGCCTGTTCGAATGCCTGCTTTTCTTCGGAGGAGCGGGCATCTGCATATTCTTCGACGAAGATGTCCCAGATGCGGGCGAGATCCGCCAGCCCCAGGTGGAAGAGCTGCCGGACATTCTCTTCAGTATTGAGCCGGGAGAGGAAATACCACATCGCGATGTCCAGCTTGGGCTCCCCGTAGCCGAAATCGCCCAGGTCGATCCAGAGATCCTCCTCGCCGGTGGTGATCACATTGCTCATCTGCATATCTCCGTGCAGGCAGGTGTTCGCCGCCGGGATCGAGTCCACGAAGCGCAGGAAGGCCGCTCTGGCGGCTTCATCCAGGCCCGGGCAGTCCAGTACGGCCTGGCGGTGGACGGCGCGGCTGTCGCGGAACAAGGCGGTGTCGCAGGGGGTCTGGTGCAGCTGCCGGCACATCCGGGCGAAGCGCCGCGTCATCTCCCCGAGCCGCTCCGGCTCTTCGGCGATCACGCGCGAAAAGGAGCGTTTCCCCTCGATCCGTTCGTAGTCCAGCGCCGTCCGGCCTTCTGTCTCATAGAGGGTTCCGACCAGGGGCGTGGGCAGCCCGAACAGCATCACGGCGCGGGCGACGGCCTTCTCCCGGGCGACCGCGAGCTTGGATACGTTGGTCCCGTACACTTTGATCATCGAATCTCCGTCCTTGCTGTTGTAGGCCTTCGAAAGGAAACTCGCCCCGAACTCTTCGTAGCGGCTCAAGTCCAGGGGCCGGGGCTTGCGGCAGACGTCAATCCAGGCAGACACGCCGGTGTCCGTGAAACGGTCCGAGACGGCATCGCAGGCATTGATGATGCTGAAACGAAGGCCCGAGCGGCGGGCGTTCATCAACACCCGGAGGGCGCCGAAATGAATGTCTTCCACTGCGTCGAAATCAAGGGCGGGGGAATGTTCCGCGTCGAGTGCTGCGACGATCCGCCGGGCCGCGGCGGCATCCAGTACTCCTTCGGGGTGAAACAGAGGGTCGCTCATCGTGAAGTCTTTTCACAAAAATACCCATTTGCAGGGAAAAATGAAAAAAGATTGCTAATTTGCAGTCACAAACCCGTCAGAGCGTATATGAAGAAAAAAGCCTTGTTCATCGGCGGCACCGGCACCATCAGTGCCGCCATCACCGCCAAAGTGGCGGCGGAAGGGGAGTGGGAGCTTACCCTGCTGAACCGCGGCTCCCGCGCGGAAGCCGTCCCGGAGGGCGTCCG
>JAEEVG010000090.1 GCA_016290835.1 Bacteroidales bacterium
GTCAGGCGGCTGCCTTCGCAGGGCACCTGGGTGCCGCTCCGGATGATCCGGCGCGTCTGTGCAATGGAGATGAGGCAGAGCAGCAGGACGGCGAGTACGCCGGCGGCGTAGAGGGCGATGAGCCAGGGGAAGGGGGGCGCAGAGGCGCCGGCCGGTTCGGCGGCCGCTTCCAGGGTCTCGGGGGAAACGGGTAACGAGATCTCCGGGATGATGACGGTGCGCAGGGGCAGGAGCGGGAGCAGGTGGCAGATCACCGTGCCCGCGAGCAGGGCCGCGCGGTTGAAGCGGAACAGGGAGGTGCGCCGCATCACCAGCAGGAAGAATGCGTAGAAGAGGGCCAGGTAGAGGCTCGCGCGCAGCAGATATAAGAGGAACGGGGTCATCATTTGCGCTTCTTTTCAATGGTGGCGATCAGGGCCTTGAGTTCCTCGAGGTCCATCTTCTCGTCTTCGACGAACTGGGACACGAGCAGGGAGTAGGAGTTTTCGTAGTAGCGGGCGACGAGGTCTCCGACCGTCGTGCCGCGGTACTCCTTCTCGCTGATGGTGGGGGAGTAGCAGAAGCTGTTGGCCATCGGCTTGCGCCGGAGGAACCCTTTCTCTTCCAGGAACTTGACCTGGGTGGCGACGGTGTTGTAGGAGGGTTTGGGCTCCGGGATCCGGGCCACGATGTCACGGATGAACAGGTCGCCGTTCTGCCAGACGATCTGCATGATTTCTTCTTCTTTGGCGGTGAGTCTTGCTTTCATCTCAGACTTGTTTTCACTGCAAATATACAAACAATTTCCAAAACTCCTAATTTTTTTCGGAGTTTTCCTATTTTTTTTCGTATCCTCCGGCAGGCAGCTACGGCTCTGCAGCAGTACTGCCTGCCGGAGAACGGCCAAGAAAGGCAGTAGGGGGCAACGCGGGGGTTATTTGAGCAGACGCAGGGAGATGCGGCCGCGTTCGAGGTCGAGGGCGATCACCGACACGCGGACCTGCTGGTGGAGCTTGACGACCTTGGTGGGATCGGTACCTCGCGGACCCATCTGCGAGACGTGCACCAGCCCGTCGTCATGGATGCCGATGTCGACGAAGGCGCCGAAGTTGGTGATGTTGGTGACGATCCCCGGCAGTTCCATCCCGACCTTGAGGTCCTCTATGGTGTGGATGTCCTCCGCGAAGGAGAACTCCGCCGCCTGCTCGCGCGGGTCCAGACCCGGCTTGGCGAGTTCCTTCAGGATGTCATTGATGGTAGGGAGGCCGGCGTTGTCGGTGACGAAGTCCTTCGCCTGGATCTTCGCGCAGAGTTCGGCATTCCCGACCAACTCTTTGGTGGTCACGCCCAGCGAGCGCGCCATCCGGTCCACAATGCCGTAGGACTCGGGGTGCACGGCGGAGTTGTCCAGCGGGTTGTCGGCGTCACGCACGCGCAGAAAGCCCGCGCACTGCTCGAAGGCCTTGGGCCCGAGCCGGGGCACCCGGCGGAGCTCCGCGCGGCTGCGGAACGCGCCGTGCTCGCTGCGGTATGCGACGATATTCTCCGCGAGGGCGGGGCCGATGCCGGCTACATAGGAGAGCAGATAGGGGGAAGCGGTATTGAGACCCACTCCTACGGCGTTGACGCAACTCTCCACGGTATTGTCCAGCTTCTCCTTGAGCAGCACCTGGTCCACGTCATGCTGGTACTGGCCGATGCCGAGGTTCTTGGGGTCGATCTTGACGAGCTCGGCGAGCGGATCCATCAGGCGCCGCCCGATGGAAACGGCCCCGCGCACCGTCACGTCCTCGTCGGGGAACTCCCGGCGCGCGATCTCGGAGGCACTGTAGATGGACGCACCGTCCTCGCTGACTGTCCATACTTTACATCCTTCCGGAAGTTGGATGCGGCGCATGAAATCCTCCGTCTCGCGGGACGCCGTGCCGTCGCCGATCGCGACGGCCTGGATGCCGTAGCGTGTGAGCATCTGCTGCACGGCCATGATGGACTTGACCTTCTCGTTCTGCGGCGGATGGGGATAGATGATGGTATGGTAGAGCAATCCGCCTTGCTCGTCCAGGCAGGCGATCTTGCAGCCGTTGCGGTAGCCCGGATCGATGGCCATCGTGCGCTTCTGTCCGACGGGGGCGCTCAGCAGCAACTGGCGCAGGTTCTCCCCGAAGACCCGGATGCTCTCGCGGTCGGCCTTCTCCTTGGCCTCGCGCAGCACCTCGCCGCTGATCGACGGCTCCAGCAGCCGCTTGTAGGAATCCGCGACGGCCTCCTTGATCTGGTCGGCGAGCGGCCCGGCGGGATAGCCGTGCTCCTGGCAGAAATCATAGTAGATCTTGGACCCGCATTTCTCGGGGTCGGCATCGATGCCCACGCGCAGGTATCCCTCGTTCTCCGCCCGCAGGATGGCGAGCAGATTGTGGGAAGGAATGCGGTCCAGGGGCATCTTGAACTCGAAATAACTCCGGTACTTGGCCGCCTCGGCGCTCTTCTCTCCGGCCTTGGTCACCGCGGCCGTAATCCGGCGGCGCCGGAAAATCTCGCGCAGATTCTCGCGGATCGGGGCTGTCTCGCTGAGGCGCTCCGCCACGATGTCCCGCGCGCCGGCGAGTGCCGCCTCCGCATCCGGTACACCGCCCTTCACGAACTTGGCGGCGTCCTGCAGCGGATTGCGCGTGCGCACGTTCCATATCAAATCCGCGAGTGGCTCCAGGCCCAGCTCCTTCGCGACCGTGGCGCGGGTGCGCCGCTTGGGCCGCCAGGGGAGGTAGAGGTCCTCCAGCTCCGTGGCGGAAACGCAGTTCTCGATCTTCGCGCGCAACTCGTCCGTGAGCGCGCCCGCCTCGCCGATGACCTTCAGGATGGTCTCCTTGCGTTTCTCCATCTCGGCGAAGACATCCACCCAGTGGCGGACCTCCGCCACATCCGCGTCGTCCATTCCGCCGGTCTTCTCCTTGCGGTAGCGGCTGATGAAGGGAATGGTGTCGCCGTCCGCGAAGAGTTCGGCGCAATTCTCGACCTGCCAGTCCTTCAAGTCGAGGAGGCCGGCGATGTGCTGGATATAGATCTCTTTCATTTTGCTGAATGGAGTTTTCGGAAGCGCAGGGCCAGTACGCCCCAGAACGCCTCGCCGAAAATGCTTCCGGACATCTTGGAGGTGCCCTCCTTGCGGTTGACGAAGATAACGGGGACCTCGGCGATGCGGAAGCCCAGGCGGTGGGCGGTGTATTTCAGTTCGATCTGGAACCCGTAGCCCTTCATCCGCACGGCGTCCAGGTCGATGGTTTCCAGAACCTTGCGCGAGTAGCAGACGAAGCCGGCGGTGCTGTCGAAGATACGGAAGCCGAGCACGGTGCGGACATAGATCGAGGCGCAGTAGGACATCAGGATGCGGCCCATGGGCCAGTTGACCACGTTGATGCCGTCGCAGTAGCGGGATCCAACGGACATGTCGGCGCCGCCCTCGGTGCAGGCCGCCAGCAGGCGGGGGAGGTCCTCGGGATTGTGGGAGAAATCGGCATCCATCTCGAACACATAGTCATAGTCGCGCTCCAGCGCCCAGCGGAATCCGGTCACGTACGCGGTCCCGAGCCCGAGTTTGCCGCTCCGCTCCACCAGGTGCAGTTGCTCCGGATGGGCCGGCTGCAGGGCCTTCACGGCGGCGGCCGTGCCGTCGGGGGAGCCGTCGTCAATCACCAGGATGTGGTAGCCGCCGGGGATGGCGAATACCGCTTCGATGATCTTGACAATGTTCTCGATCTCGTTGTAGGTCGGAATGATGACGAGTTTCTTTTCCATACCCTACAAAGATACGAAAAAATCAGAAAACCTTCAGCGCCGCCAAAGAATGGCGGTAGTCGCGCTCGGCGGCGAGGGTCTGCTCCAGGGCCTCGTAATAAAGGTCGTTCTCGACGAGGAAGTCCACCATCGAGATCTCGCCCTGGGTGAGCGCTGTGAGCAGGAAGTCCCGGTAATCGGTATCCGTGAGGGAGGTGCGCATCATTTCGGCATTCGCCTTCATCGCGGCGGCCTGCCGGTAACGATCGCGCAGTTGCTCGTAGAAAGCCTCTTCGGCCGCTTTCTGGCGGGACTCCGCCGCCACTACGCCCGCACGGGAGCGCTTGACTTTGTTGGCACCGCTCCAGAGCGGAATGCTCACGCCTACGGTCACGCCGCGGAACTGCTCCTCCGTCCGGATCTCGCTCATATAGCCGACCGTCAGTTCCGGCATCCAGTTCATCCGGTCGATGGCGAGTTGCTGCTGTCCGACGGAGACTTCCTGCCGGATGTAGGCGAGAACCGGGTTCTGTGCGGAAGCCTCTGCGAACCAGGTCTCGAAGTCGGCGGGCAGGACATCGTCCAGGTCGTAGGCGGTCAGCGGGACGTCGGGCTCCCGGCCTCCGTTGAGCGTGCGCAACGAGGCCATCAGGGACTGCCGCTCGCTTTCGGCGCGGTTGACCTGGCCCTGGACGGAGGCGAGGTGGAGCCGGGCCTTGTTGAGGTCCAGGATGGTCGCGCCGCCGGCCTCCATGCGCCGCTCATAGGCGCGTACGAGGGAGGTGGAACGCTCCTGGTGGTCGCGCAGCTCCTCCAGGAGCAGATGATAATACACCAGATCGATGCAGATTTCACGGGCTTCCTGGAGCACTTCCAGGCGCTGGGCCTTGTATTTCAACAGGGACAATTCATTCAGGCCGGCGGCCTTGCCGGAGCGCAGACCGCTCAGGGTGGGGATGTCGAGAGACTGGGTGAGCCGGACGTCGTGCCGGTCCCCGATCCCGGCGCCTCCCCACAGGTAGTTGAACTCGACTTCCGGGTCCGCGAGCAAGGCTTCGGAGCGGTTAGCGTATTTCTCCTCGTCCAGGGCGGCCGCGGCGGCCTGCAGCTCGGGATTGTTCCGCTCGATCTCCCGGAGGACCGTCTCCACGGCCCCCTGGCCGAAGCAGAGGAGGCTGCTGCACAGGCAGAGGATGATCAGGTTGATTCTTCTCATGATGCTTTCTTCTTGTTGGTGAGGAGGTACATAATCGGGATGACGAATCCGTTCAGCAAGGTCGAGGTCAGCAGGCCGCCCAGGATGACCTGGGCCATCGGAGCCTGGATCTCATTGCCGGGCAGATCGCCGCCGAGGGCCAGCGGGAGCAGGGCCAGGGCAGAGGTGACGGCTGTCATCAGGATGGGGTTCAGGCGGTCCAGCGAGCCGTTCGTAACGGTCTCGACGGGGGAGAAACCCTGGGCGGAGAGCGCATTGTAGCGGTCGATCAGCAACATGCCGTTCCGCGTCGCGATGCCGAATAGGGAGATGAATCCGATGATGGCCGGGATGCTCAGGATGCCCCCGGTAAAGAAGACCATCGCCACCCCGCCGATCAGCGCGAGCGGCAGGTTCAGCAGCACGGTCAGGGACTGGGTGACGTTCCGGAACTCACCTTGCAGGAGCATGAATATGAGCAGGATGCTGAAGATGCTCACGAGCGCGATGGTGCGGGAGGCCCGTTCCTCGCTCTCGAACTGGCCGCCATATTCGATGCGGTAGTCTT
>JAEEVG010000040.1 GCA_016290835.1 Bacteroidales bacterium
GGTGGGAATGAGGAGCAGGAGGCCGAGGACGAGCAGGGCGAGGACCATTTTCCAGATCCACCGGACCCAGCGGGTGTAGGGGATGCGAGCCATGGCGAGGGCGGACATCAGCACCCCGGAGGTGGGGGTGATCATGTTGGTGAAGCCGTCGCCGAACTGGAAGGCCAGCACCATCGCCTGCCGCGACACCCCGACCATGTCGGAGAAGGGCGCCATGATGGGGATGGTGATGGCTGCCTTGGCCGTGGCGCTGGGAATCAGCAGGTTGATCAGCGCCTGGATGCCGTACATGGCGCTCAGGGAGGCGAGGGGACCGGTACCGTCCAGCCCCTCCTGCATGGCGTGCAGGATGCTGTCCACCACCTGCCCGTCCTGCAGGATGACGATGATCCCGGAGGCGAAACCGACCACGAGTGCGGCGGAGAGGATGTCCCGGGCGCCGCTGAGCAGCTCGTCGGCGATCCGTCCGGCAGGGAAGCCGGCGATGACCCCGCAGACGATGCCCATCGCGAGGAACAGGCCGGTAATCTCCGGGAGGTACCATTCCCAGACCGTCACCCCGACGATCAGCATCACGACCGTCAGCGCGAGTACCCCGAGGATGATCCATTGCCGGGTGCTCATCGGCGCTTCCTCCTGCGAGGCGACCTGCGCGACCGGACGGCGGCTCCGCCGGGCATACAGGACGACGAAGAGGCAGAGCAGTGCGGTCAGCAGGGCCCAGCAGAACACCCGGTAGGGCATTCCGGAGAAGGGCGGCAGATCCGCCATCCCCTGGGCGATGCCCACGGTGAAGGGGTTCAGGAAGGCGCTGGAGAAGCCGATGTTGGAAGCCACGTACACCACCAGCATCCCCATCAGCGGATCATAGCCCAGCGAGACCACGAGGGGGACCACGATGCCCACGAAGGGTATGGTCTCCTCGCTCATCCCGAACACGGCCCCGGCCGCGGAAAAGAGAATCGTGATGCCTGTGAGCACCAGCTTGTCCCGCTTCCCGACCCGGTCGATGAAGCGCCGGATGCCGCCTGTGACGGCCCCTGTGGCGTTCAGCAGCCAGAATGCGCCCCCGACGACGAGGATGAAAATAATGATGCCGGCCTGCTTGACGAAGCCGTGGTAGAGGGCGGGGAAGACCTGCAGGACCTGGGGGACGCCCTCCCGCGCTTCGAAGTGTACCGACCCGTCCGACTCCGTGACATACGCCCCGCCCGGCACGAACCAGGTGAGTGCCGCGCTCAGGAGGATGAGCATCGCGATGAGGACGTAAGTGTGCGGGACTTTGAGCTTTTTCATCCGGACGGGAATCCAACTATGTGCGAAGATACGAAAAAAGTAGTATCTTTGATTCTCATTCGAGTTGAACCTGCGTATGAAAAAAGTCAAGACAACGAAGGAAGAGCGGATGTATATGCGGATCCGCAATCTTTGCGGACTGCTGGGGATCATCCTGCCGTGGCTGGCGCTTTTCTCCGCCGGCATCGCCCCGCACCCGGGCGACGAATGGTGGTGGAGCATTTCTGCGACTTACTACCAGAGCCCGGCCCTGGTAGGCGTGCTGGTGCCTGCGTGCATCGTGCTGATGTCCTACATCGGCTATGACAGCACGGACAATCTGCTGACCACGGCCGCGGGCCTGCTGGGCCTGGGAATCGTGCTCTTCCCCTGCAAGGTCAACTGGCTCCCGGCCGGGACGCCGGTCGGATTCTTCCAGGTCCCGATGGAGACTTCCAACATCATCCACCTGGTCTGCGCGGTGCTTTTCTTCATCGTGATCGCCTGCAACAGCCTTTTCCAGTTCACCAAGTCCGGCGCCGTGATGACGGAGCAGAAGAAAGTGCGTAACCGGATCTATCGCTTCTGCGGTTACGGGATGTTCGTGGTGCTGGCGATCGCCGTGGTGGCGCGCCTGCTGGGCGCTCCGGGCTATTTCATCATGTTCGTCGAGATTGTCCTGCTGCTGCTTTTCGGCATCGCCTGGCTGGTGAAGGGCGGGGCTTTCCCCTTCCTGAATGATAAACCTGTCGAGGATGGCGGTGCCCGCTGACCTCGCAATAAACGGAATAACCATGAGAATCTCCAAGTTCATTCTCATCATTGTTGTGCTGCTGGCCGCATCCTGTGCCCCGCGGGGCGGTGCGATCTCCTATGAGCAGCGCCACTTCTCCGATTCCACCGCGCACGCCTACCTGGTGATGAATCTCGAACTCCCGGCCGCCCGGCCCGGAGCGGCACGCGTCATACGGGAGGCTCTCGTGGAGGTGATGGACCAGGCCCTCTGCCACGCCGATACCTATGTGGACGAGCGGGCTTTCCCGCGCTTCGGCGGCAATCCCGACGACACGGATGCGCTGATGGACTATTATACGACCCAGACCCTCGAGCATATCGGCCGTCTCTCCGACTCGGACTACCAGGAGCGCGAAAGCGCCATCCGGGAGAGCGACACGCTTACCCCCGAGGAAAAGGAACTCTTGTCCGCGGAGGCACCGATGTGGGCTTATGAGTTCAACCTCGGCCTGGAGAACGAGACGGACCGCTATGCCGTGTTCCGCCATCTGGACTATACCTATATGGGCGGCGCCCACGGCGGCATTCTCGGCAGCGGTTTCCCCACCTTTGATAAGCAGGACGGGCATCAGGTCACCCCGGTGCTCCAGCCGGACTGCACCGAGGACATCCAGCCCCTGCTTGTCAAGGGGCTGATGGAATACTTTGAGGATGCGGACGGGCCCCTGACGGAGGACGAACTCTTCGAGATCCTGCTCTTCGACCAGGAAGGGGTGATCCCCCTGCCGACCTGGGAGCCTTACCCGTCCCCTGAGGGACTCGTATTCACCTACCAGCAATACGAGATCGCCAGTTATGCGGCCGGGATGCCTTCCTTCGCGGTTCCTTTCGACCAGGTCCGCGCATACCTCTCGGCGGATGCCTGCCGGGTCTTCGGTCTGTAGGACCTTCCAGTATTTGATTATGAAACGGTTAGTAGTGAAAATAGGGACGAATGTCCTGACGCGTCCGGACGGGTCCCTGGACGTGACGCGCGTATCCGCGCTGGTGGATCAGGTGGTCGGCCTGCGCGAGATGGGATATGCGGTCGTGATCGTAAGTTCGGGTGCCGTGGCCTGCGGCCGCACCGAGCTCCGCCTGGACCACGACCTGGACAGCGTCGAGCAGCGGCAGTTGTATTCCGCCGTCGGCCAGGTCCGCCTGATGGACCTCTATTACCGCCTGTTCCGCGACTACGGCCTGAGCGTGGGCCAGGTCCTGACGACCCGGCGCAATTTCGAGACGGAGCGCGAACGCGAAAACCAGCGCGCCTGCATGGAGGTGATGCTGGAGCACGGCGTGGTGCCCATCGTCAATGAGAACGACACCGTGAGCGTGACCGAACTGATGTTCACTGACAACGACGAGCTCTCCGGCCTGATTGCGCGGATGATCGGCGCCCAGACCCTGGTGCTGCTCAGCAACATCGCCGGCATCTATGACCGCCGACCCGACGAGCCGGGTGCGCGGGTGATCCGCACCGTCCGGTGTACCGAGGACCTCTCCGCCTGCATCAGCGAAGAGAAGAGCGCCTTCGGCCGCGGCGGGATGTTCTCAAAATACAATACCGCCCGGAGCGTGGCATCCGAGGGGATACGCGTCCTGATCGCCGACGGCAAACGCGAAAATATCCTCACGGACCTGCTGGAGCGTCCGGAGCAGACCGTTTTCACCGAATTCCTCCCTTGAGCGATGACTCCTTTTGAATCAGCCAGGCAGGCTGCGGTCCGCGTCGCATTGCTTTCGGACGCCGAGCGCTCGGCGGCCCTCGGCGCCGTGGCCGACGCCATTGAAGCGCAGGCCGGAGCGCTGCTCGCCGCGAATGCGCAGGACCTTGCGCGGATGGACGCGCAGAACCCCCTCTATGACCGGCTCAAACTGACCCTGGACCGGCTCCGCGGCATCGCTGCCGATATGCGGGCCGTTGCGGCCCTGCCTTCGCCGCTGGGCCGTACGCTCGAGGACAGGACCCTTCCCAACGGGCTGCGCCTCCGCAAAGTAAGCGTGCCCTACGGGGTGATCGGGGTGATCTATGAAGCCCGGCCCAACGTGACCTTCGACGTGTTCTCGCTGTGCCTGCGGAGCGGTAACGCCTGCATCCTCAAAGGCGGCGCCGATGCCGATGCGTCCAACCGTGCGGCCGTCTCGCTGATCCGCGAAACCCTGGCGCAGCGGGGCCTGCCCGACGGGGCTGTGACCCTGCTCCCGCCGACGCACGAGGCGGTGGGCGAACTGCTCGGGGCGACGGGTTATGTGGACCTGGTGATCCCGCGCGGCGGACGCCGGCTGATCGATTATGTCCGCGACCACGCCCGCGTGCCCTGCATCGAGACCGGGGCCGGGGTGGTCAATACCTATTTCGACCGCTTGGGCGATCTGGAGTACGGCCGCCGCATCGTGCTCAATGCCAAGACGCGGCGCGTATCGGTATGCAACGCACTCGACTGCCTGATCGTTCACCGGGATCGCCTGGGCGAGCTGCCCGCACTCGTGGAGCCGCTCGCCGAGCACCGGGTGCTGCTCTATGCCGACGAGCCCGCGTATGCCGCCCTGCAGGGGCGCTATCCGCTCCTGGAGCGGGCCACTCCGGCGTCTTTCGGCACGGAATTCATGGATTACAAGATGGCTGTCCGGACCGTCTCCTCGCTGGACGAAGCGCTCGCGCACATCGCCCGTTATGGTTCGGGCCACAGCGAGAGCATCGTCACGGCGGATCCCGCCGCCGCGGAGCGTTTCCGGGTGGAAGTCGACGCTGCCTGCGTCTATGTCAACGCGCCGACCAGTTTCACGGACGGCGCGCAGTTCGGATTGGGTGCGGAGATCGGGATCAGTACCCAGAAACTCGGAGCCCGGGGCCCGATGGGACTCGCCGAATTGACCACCTACAAATGGTTGATCGATGGGGAGGCCCAGATCCGGCCTTAGGGGAGATTATTTGATTTCCACCTGCTTATAAGGGACGTTGGGGACGGCGTAGAGGAGTTTGGCCCGCTCGCCTTCCGCGCGGCGGATGCTGTCTGCACGCCGTATAGCCTCCGCCCGACGGCGCTCTTCTTCCGCGATGCGGTAAGGATCGTTCTCATCCGCTTCCAGCATCTCCTGGAGGGTCTGTTCGATAAGTGCGCGCTGCTGCGCTTCGAAGGCTTCCCGTTCGCGCGCTTCACGCGCCAGCCGGGCTTCGCGCAGGGCGGAGCAGGAAGAGAAACCGAGCAGGGCCAGGAAAGCACCGAGTAAGTATCTGACAGGCTTTTTCATAAGTCCAAAGTTAAGCAATTCTTTTCAAATGGCAAAATAACAGTTGTCCCTGCGCGTCCCGCAGGTGCATCCCGCCGCCGAGACAATACTTGAAATAGCGGCAGTCGGCGCATTCTCCGCTGCGCATCCATTCGCGGTCGCGGTAGGGACGGAAACCCCGCTCCCAGACATCCATAAAGTCATCTTGGTAGATGTTGCCCTGGTGGTAGTCGGCGCGGATGCTGGCACAGGCGGAAATGGACCCGTCCGCCAGCACGGATGCGGCGGTGATCCCCGCCTCGCAATGATAGAAATGGTCCCGCACCTCGCCTTCGTAATTGCCCAGGAATCCCTCGCAGCCGTAGGAGGCGTGGATGCGTCCCTCCTTGCGCGTGGCCTTGATGAAATCCAGCACCCCGCGGAACTGTCCGTTCGATAACTGGAGTTCGGGATCGTGGGCGGCGCGCCCCATCGGGAACACGGTGAAGATGCGCCAGGAGGGCACCCCCCAGCCGATGAGCATTTCCTTGATGCGGGAGAGTTCGTCGTAGTTGCGCCGGTTGACGCAGGTGACCACGTCGAATACGAAATCCCGCTCTGCCGCGAGCATCCGGACGGCGGCCGAGGCCCGCTCGAAACTGCCCGGCCGTCCGCGCATCCAGTCGTGGCTTTCCTGCAGGCCGTCCAGGCTGACGGTGGCACTGCCCAGGCCGGCCTCGCGAAGGCGCCGGAAACGTTCCGCGGTGAGCGCAAAGCCGTTGGTGACCATTCCCCAGGCGAAGCCTTTCTCGTAGATTCCGCGGCCGCATGCCTCGAGGTCGGGCCGCATCAGTGGCTCCCCGCCCGTGACGATGACAAATACGGAATGCGGTTCACAGCGCTCATTGACGCTGTCCAGCACCCGCAGGAAGTCCTCCCGGGGCATGTCGGGTACCTGCGCGACGGCCTTGCAGTCGCTGCCGCAGTGGCGGCAGGCGAGGTTGCAGCGCAGGGTACACTCCCAGAAGAGCTGCTCCAGCGGATGGGATTCCCGGGTGCTCCGGTAGAGCGCCCGGTCGATGTCCAATGCGAGCCGGTGCCGCAGGTCCAGCATCTTACTGGCCGTTGAGTTTGACGTGGTCCTGCAGGAATTCCTCCTTGGGCAGGACCTTGGGCGTGATGCGGATTTTGGCGATGTCCCCCTTGAACCAGCAGACCTTGTTCTGCCGCACCCCCACGGAGGTGAAGCCCTCGTTCACGAGCGGGGCCCAGGCGAGCTTGGAGCGGCACTGCTCGACGCCGTCCACATAGCTCACCAGCCCGTCCTTGGAGGCGGTTAGCGTGAGGGTGTACCAGCGGTCGGCGGGGTGGGTGAGCTTCTCGTCGATGAGCGTGGCGCTCAGGCGGACCGGATTGGGATTGTCCGGGGTGGGCTCGGGTGTGCCGAGGTTGACGAAAGCGTCGAAATACCAGGTTTCGTCCGGTTTGACCCGGGTTTCGAAGAGGATGCGTTTGTCCATCGTGCCGATGTGCAGGAAGCGCTGCTCGAAGGCGGCGTCACCGTCCTGGCGGAACACGACCTCGAGGGTGAATTCGTCCATTCCGGCCACGGGGACGGCATCCAGGAATACGCCGTCGCCCTGTCCGTTGAAGTGGACGGCCTGTCCGATGCCCGTCCAGAAGATTTGCGGCTCACCGAAATAGTCGAAGATGGGAGGGACATAATCTGCGGACCAGATGATGGTTCCGGGCACGCGGGATTGCTGCGCAGCGCAGCAGAGGGCCGACAGGAGGGCGAGACAGGTGATCAATCGTTTCATGGCTAGTCGTATTCGTTTCGTCAAATATACTAAAATTTGTATGTTTTTGGTCTTTTCCTGCAAGATTTGCAAATTTGCAATGGGTAACTTTACATGCCAAATAATCTCTAACTTATGAAGAAATCTCTTTTGCTTTTGGCCGTGCTCGCCCTTTTCGGGTGCAGCAAGGCTTCCGTCAGTCCCGTTCTCACCATCGAGGGCGGCCAGGTTCAAGGTGTCAGTACGGATATTCCGGGCGTGACCGTGTTCCGGGGCATCCCGTATGCCGCGCCGCCCATCAAGGATCTCCGCTGGAAGGCTCCCCAGCCGGTCGTCCCCTGGGAGGGAGTGAAACTTTGTGACAAATTCGGCCATCCCAGCTACCAGGCCATCCAGTATCCCGGCGGTTATTTCACCGAGTGGGGCTATGGCGACGAGTCTCCTTTCAGCGAGGATTGCCTCTATCTGAATGTCTGGACCACGGCTCCGGGCCAGACCGACAAGAAGCTTCCCGTGGCCCTGTGGATCCACGGCGGCGGTTATCGTGAAGGTTGGGGGAGCGAGCCGGAGTTCGACGGCCAGGAGTGGGGTGCCAAGGACGTGGTCCTGGTGTCCATCAACTACCGCCTGGGCGTGTACGGCTTCCTGACCCATCCTGATCTCTCCGCGGAGAGCCCGCACGGCGTTTCCGGCAATTACGGCATCCTCGACCAGATCGAGTCCCTGAAGTGGATCCAGAAGAACATCGCGCAGTTCGGCGGCGATCCGGACAACGTGACGATCTTCGGCCAGAGCGCCGGCGCCGGCAGCGTGAAGACGCTGTGCGAGTCGCCTCTCGCCCGCGGCCTCTTCCACAAGGCGGTGATCATGTCCGGCGGCGGCCTGAACCTGCCGCAGGCTGCTCCTGCAGTCCCTGCAGCCCCGGCCCGCAATGCCGCTCCCGCCCGCTCGATGTTCCGCTCGATGTCCCTGGCAGATGCCGAGCAGCAGACCAAGACCGTGATGGATTGGGCCGGCCTGACCGACGTACAGAAGATGCGCGCCGCCTCCACCGAGATGATCCACACCCTCGGCACCATCTACAACGCCGCCAGCGGCCAATTTGCCTTCCTGACCGGCTCCCCGATCGTGGACGGCTATGTGTCCAAGGAGAGCTTCGACGCGGCCGCCCTGGACGGCACACTCGCCGACGTTCCGTATATGATCGGCTATACGCTCAATGACATGGGCAACATGGCCGGTGGCATCGCCGCCTTCTGCCTCAACCGCGAGGAGAAGGGCGGCAAGGCGTATGCCTACGAGTTCGCCCGTCCGCTGCCGGACGACGGCTCGCATCCCGAAGTGACTGTCCGCCTCAAGGGCGCCTTCCACTCCTCCGACCTCTGGTATGTCTTCAAGTCCATGAAGCATTGCTGGCGTCCTTGGACCCAGGGCGACTGGGATCTCTCCGAGAAGATGCTGACCGCCTGGACCAACTTCGCCAAGACCGGCGACCCGGGCATCGGCTGGAAGCCTTACACCAAGGAAAACAACAAGTTCATGCTCTTCAAACTCGACGCTTCCGACGCGGAGGCCTCCGAGATGGGCGACCCGATCCTGCCGTAAGACGCTGGATTCCAACAAAAAACCCCGACCGATCCGGCCGGGGTTTTTGTTTGGTTGCGGGTCTAAAGCACCTGGAAGTCCAGGGACTGCAGGTCCTCGTCGCGCGAGGAGCTGCCGTAGAGGATGCGGTACTTGCCGGGCCGGACGGCGAGGCCGTCCACATCCGCATTGTAATAGGAGAAGGCCTCCCCGTCGAGGGTGATGCGGGCCTTCTTCGTGGCGCCCGGGGCGAGCTGGACGCGGGTGAAGCCCTGCAGGCCCTTGATCGGGGCGTCGGGGTTGTCCAGGGCCTGGACATAGACCTGCACGGTCTCGGTGCCTTCCACACTGCCGGTGTTGGTCACGGGGACGGTGAGGGTGACCTTGCCGTCCGGCTTCATCGAGGCCTTGTTGAGCTTGCCCCGGCCGTAACCGAAGTTGGTGTAGCTGAGACCGTAACCGAAGGCGTAGAGCGGGGTTCCGCGGAAGTAGCGGTAGGTGCGGTTGTCCATGCTGTAGTCCAGGAAATCCGGGAGGTCGTCGTTGGAGGCATAGAAGGTGACGGGCAGTTTGCCGGAGGGGTTACAGTCGCCGAAGAGTACCTCGGCGAGGGCCTTGGAGCCGCCCTGGCCCGGGTACCAGGCCTGCAGCAGTGCGTCATACTGGCCCTCGATGCTCGCGAAGGCGATGGCGGAGCCGGAGCAGTTGACCAGGATGACCGGCTTGCCGGTCTCGTGCATGGCGCGGACGAGGCGTTGCTGCACGGCCGGGAGTTCGATGTCGGCCTTGTCGCCGCCTTCGCCTTCGAGCTGGGCGGAGATGCCGCCGATCACGATGATGGCGTCGGCGCCTGCGACGAGTGCTTTCTCCTCGGCGAAGTCGGCGTACTTGCGCTGGCAGAAGTCGGCACGCAGCATCGCGAACGGCCCTGCGCCGCGGCGGTATTCGATCTCGACATCAATGGGCTTGCCCTCCTGCACCTGGAAGGTCTTGTACTGGACCCCGCCCCGGCGGAAGCCGAAGCCGCGGCCGGAGGCGGTCTTGTTGTTCTCGACCACGCGGCCGTTCACCTTGAGGATGTAGCCGTTGTCGGAGCTGACGGTGTAGCTCATCTCGCCGGTGAAGTCGGGCACATAGCGGCCCTTGACGCGCACGGAAATCTTGTCGGTGGGCACGCCCTCGGCGAAACCATAGGCGCCGAAGGTGCTGAAGTTCAGCGTCTTGTAGTAGCCGCTGGCGACGGGTTTTCCGCTCAGGGTGTTGTTGTCCCAGAACTCCACGAACATACCCTGGCCCCCGTTGAAGTCGGGCAGGTGGTAGATCGTATTGTAGTCGTCGGTGAGTCCGCAGGCCTTGGCGTAGATGATCTCGGTGCCGGGAAGGGCGGCGCGGATGCCGTCCAGCAGGGTGTGGGTGTGCGCCTCGGTAGGGGTGCCGCCGTAGTTGCCGTTCAGCAGGGCCGCGTCGTCGGCATTCGGGCCGACCACCGCGAGGGTCTTGATGTCCTTGGACAGCGGCAGGACGCCGCCTTCATTGCGCAGCAGGACCACCGATTCGCGGGCGGCCTGGACGGCCAGGGCGTCGTGCTCCTCGCTGCTGATCACATCCTCGCCGAGATTCGCCCAGGGCAGGCGGTCCGCCGGGTCGAACATACCCAGTTCGAAGCGGCCGCGCAGGATGCGGCGGAGGTGGACTTCAAGGTCCTCCTCTTTGACCAGTCCTTCCTGCAGGCCCTCGATGAGGGCGATCATCACCTTGCCGCACTCCAGGTCGGCGCCCTTCAGGGCCACCTCCACGGCGGCGCTCAGGGCGTCGGGCTGGGTCTCGTGCTGGCCCGGGGTGTAGTAGTTGTTGATGGCGTCGCAGTCCGTGACCACGATGCCGTCAAAGCCCCATTTCCCGCGCAGGATGTCGTTGAGCAGCCGGTCGTTGGAGCTGCAGGGAACGCCTTCGTAGCGGTTGTAGGCGCTCATCACCTCACGTACGTTGCCCTCGACCACGAGTTTCTTGAAAGCCGGGAGGTAGGTTTCCCAGAGGTCGCGTTGCGACACGCGCGCGTCGTAGGTGTGCCGCAGCGGTTCAGGACCGCTGTGCACGGCGTAATGTTTGGCGCAGGCGTGGGTCTTGAAATAGTTCTTGTCGTTTCCCTGCATGCCGAGCACGGTCTGCAGGCCCAGAACGCCGGAGAGGTAGGGGTCCTCGCCGCAGGTTTCCTGGCCGCGGCCCCAGCGCGGGTCGCGGAAGATGTTGATGTTGGGGCACCAGAAAGAGAGCTCCGGGTTGCCGGGATAATAGGTCACGCCCATCGGCACGTTGAAAATGTCGTGGTTGGAGCGGTTCCAGTTGGCGCGGGCCTCGTCGGAAACCTGGGAGAAGACATCGTACATCATCTCCGGGTCGAAGGCGGCGGCCATGCCGATCGGCTGGGGATAGACGGTGTAGCCGTCCTGGCGCACGCCGTGGCAGGCCTCGCTCCACCAGTTGTAGGAAGGGATGCCGAGGCGGTCGATGGACACGTTCTTGTTCATCATCAGGCCCACCTTGTCCTCGATGGTGAGCAGGGACATCAGATTGTCGATGCGCTCGTCGATGGACAGGTCGGGGTTGCGGAAGGGATACTCATAGGTCTGCTTGGGCGTGCAGGCGGAAGCGAGCAGCGCCAGGGAAGACAGCAGGATCAGCAGTTTCTTCATTATGCGGAAGACTAAGGATTATTTGAAAATCAGTTGGGCGATGCGGGTGAGGTAGTCGCGGCAGTTCATCCAGGTGTGGCCGCCGTCGGGGGTGTAGAAGGTGTGCTTGACTCCGTTCTCCGTCAGGTAGCCGTCCAGTCCGCGGGAGGCCTGGATCAGGAAATCCGAGGTGCCGGTGCCGATCCAGATGAGGCGGAACTTGCCGTTGAGGCTCTTCAAGGGGGCGTAGGTGCCGTTCTCGAAGTTGGCCTTGTACTCCTCGCCGAAGATGGCGGGGGCCATCGCGCAGACCCACTGGAAGGTCTCGGGGTGACCCAGGCCGGTGGCGAGCGCCTGGCGGCCGCCGAGCGAGAACCCGGCCACGGCACGGTCGCGCGCGGAGGTCTTGACCTTGTAGTTGGCTTCGATGAAAGGCCGGACGTCGTTGATGATTTCCGCGGCTACGCGGTCGGTGTCCATCGAGTCGTAGCGGTCGGCGAGGCCCTGGCGCATCATCTCCGGATACGGGTTGGCGTAGGGCATCACCACGATCATGCGCTTCGCGAGACCGTCGGCGATCAGGTTGTCGAGGATGTTGTTGACGTGGCCTACCTTGAACCAGGTCTCATAGGTGTCGGTCATGCCGTGGATGAGGTAGAGCACCGGCAGGCGCTCCGAGCCCGCGGGGTCGTAGCCGGCCGGGGTATAGACCGTCATCGTGCGGTCGATGCCGCAGGTCTTGGAATGATAGAAGCGGTAGGAGACCTTGCCGTGCGGCACGTCCCGGATGTCCTGGACGGAAGGCTCGGGGCCGCGCACGTCCGCGAGCGAGTTCTTGAACCCCTCGTTGGGGAAGATGAACATATTGTTG
This sequence comes from Bacteroidales bacterium, assembly GCA_016290835.1. Taxonomy (GTDB): domain Bacteria; phylum Bacteroidota; class Bacteroidia; order Bacteroidales; family UBA932; genus Cryptobacteroides. Next base: position 12,189 of record JAEEVG010000040.1, read on the forward strand.
GGATCGGCGATCCGGGTACCGTCCACCACGAAGCAATAGGGGTAGATGTCCGGCTTGCCCGGGGTCACGGTGATGCTCCAGACGCCGTTCGCGTCCTTGGTCATCGGAAGGGCGGAGGGAAGCATCTGCGTGTCCAGCTCGACTTTCGTGGCATTCGCGGCCTGGCAGCGGAAGGTCACCGAGCCGTCGGCATTGTATTCCGGCGAGACGACCCCGGCGGGGAACATGCGGGCCATCACCTGCGGGGTGAGTCGCTGGCCTTCGCCGGCGGGCCGCTGGGCCCGGGCGCAGAGCGGCGCGAGGAGCAGCGCCGCTGCGAGGAAGATTCTATATGCAGTTTTCATATCGTAGTCGCTAGTCTTGGAAGAGGAGGGGGAGGGATTTGTCCAGGAAGTACTTCGCGTTCATCCAGGTGTGGCCGAACTTGTCGTCGGTGAACACCTTGACGTTCTTGATGCCCTTGCTGTCGAGGAAGTCCATATACTCCTTGGCGTTGCCGTAGAGGAAGTCGTCCGTGCCGACACCCAGCCAGAAGAGGCGGATCTTGTCGTTGATGGCAGGATCGTCATAGGCATCCAGGTCCATGCTCGTGAAGGAGCTGTAGGAGCAGAGCCAGGAGAAGCGGTTCAGGTGCGTCAGGCCTGCGGAGAGGGCCTGGTTGCCGCCGCGGGAGAAGCCGCCGATGGCGCGGTGGGCCGCATCGTTGATGGTGCGGTAGTTCTTCTCCACGAAGGGCATCAGGTCGTGCATCAGGTCGCGGGTGAAAGAGTGGCCGTCGATCTGGCCTTCGCCCGGCTTGAAGTACTTGGAGGGGTTGCCGTAGGGGAGGACGATGATCATCTCCTTGGCCTTGCCCTGAGCGATCAGGTTGTCCAGGATGAGATTCATCTTGCCCACCTTGAAGTAAACCTCCTCGGTGTCGGTGGTGCCGCTGATGAGGTAGAAGACGGGATATTTCTGCTTCTTGTTCTTGTCGTACTGCGGCGGAGTATAGACGATGGCGTTGCCCCAGGTGCCCAGGGTTCCGGACCAGTAGTTGACATAGTCCACGGCGCCGTGGGGGACGTTCGTGAGCGCGTGGATGAGGGGCTCGCCCGTGCCGCGGACGTCCAGCAGGCTGTTCTTGAAGGTCTCGTTGGGGAACCAGTCGGGGTTCTGCGGGTCCATTACCTGCACCCCGTCCACATCGAAGCTGTACGGATAGATATCCGGCGCCACGGGGCCGAGGGTCACGGTCCAGACGCCGCGCTCGTTCTTGGTCATCTCCTGCGTGCCGGCGAACTGGGTGTTCACCTTGACGGACTTGGCGTCGGGCGCGGAGTAGTTGAAGGTGACGGTGTTGTCGGGATTGACGATGGGGGAGGCCGTGCTGCCGCCGCCCGGCGCCCCGCCGCCCATCATGCCGGGGAAGCCGCCGCGGCGGCCCTGCCGGCGGATCTGGAGCAGGACCTTGCCGGCCTGGGGACCGCGCACGACCTTCATCCACATCTCGGCGGTGACCCGGGTGCCCGTGCCCATCTCGGTGAGCTTGGCTTCAATGCCGGGTTCGCCCTCGCCGATGAGGTCGGCCTCGGTCAGCTCGCCCGACCAGAGGACGGGACCGAAGGTGTGGCTGATCGTCCAGGCACCCGGATCGATGCCCTCGAAGACATATTCATCCACGCCTTCCGTGATCATCACGCGCTTGGACTCGGCGTTGCCGCCGTAGCCGCCCCTGCCGCGCTTGTTCATCTCCACCTCGCCGCCGGTACCGTTGACCGCTTCGCTGCGGGGCTTGTAGTAATCCAGGCCGGAGTCGAAGGACGTGACCTCGAAGAAGTACTCGGAGGCGGTGTTGAGGCTGTGCATCTTGAAGTAGTTGTCGTCATAGACGATGTAGCTGTTGTAGAGCTTGCCGGGTTCGATGCCGTAGCGGATGAGGTAGCCGTCCGCGCCCGGGACCGGATCCCAGAGCAGGCTGGCCTCGCGGCGGTCTTCGGGGTTGCGCACCACCTTGACCCCGTCCACGCGGACCGAGCCGGCGGAGGCCGGGTTGCCGAAGACCCGCAGGTCCTTCATGCAGAAATTGGCCCCGTCGTGGCACTGCCGCGCGTTGGTCACGCGGACGTAGCGCGCCTGCACGGCGGCCGGGAAGGCAGTGTAATCGTGGTGGAAGTCGAGTTTGTTCTCGCTCTTGTCGATGACTTTGTTCCAGACGGTCCCGTCCAGGGAGACCTCCACGGTGAAGCACTGGTAGTACTCCGGATTGGCAGGCGCAGCGGGCCGCTGGGTCGGGGCGGAGGCGAAGCCCGTCCGGACGGGCGCCTGCGCGCCGATGTGGTCGAAGTTGCACTGCACGGCCCAGATGTCGGCGACCTTGCCCAGGTCCACCTGGAAGAATTCGCCCGGCTCGCCGGTCTGCGCCACCCAGTTGGTCATGAAATTCTCGTCCACGCCGTTCGCGGCCGGATAGCCCTCCAGGGTGGAGGACACGGTGACCTGCTTCTTGTGCGAGAGGAGTTTCCAGCCGGTCCAGTTGTGGTCCACGGCATCGGTGCGGGTGCCCGGCCAGTACTGCGGCCAGTCGCCGAAGGCCACGTTGGAATGCATCACCCCGTCGGCATCCACGGCCGTGGGGTAGATCGCGAGTTCGGAACCGCGGCCGCCCCCGCCATAGTTGGCGGGAATCATGCAGATGGTCCACAACTGGCCGTTCTTGTCGTGGAAGGTGCTGCCGTGGCCCGCGCCCACGGAGAAGCCCGTGGTCTTGAAAGTCAGCGGGTTATGCTCGGAGTAGGTGAACGGGCCCATCGGGTTGTCGCTCACATAGACACCGTGCGAGTAGGACAGCAGCTCCAGACCGATGGCGGCGTACTGGAGATAATATTTCCCATTGTGCTTGGTCATCCAGGGACCCTCGATCCAGGGGTATTCCTCTTCGAAATAGTCCCGGCGGCCGTTGAAAATGGAGAAGATCACGTCATCGCGGGTGCGCTTCTCAAAGCCGTGGTTGCGGTAGTCGCTGAAGAAGAGCACTTCGGGTCCGGCGATCTCCTTGAAGGTCTTCGGGTCGAGTTCGACCACCTTGATGGGCATCAGCTGCGACCAGCCGTAGTAGAGGAAGAGCCGCCCGTCGTCATCGACGAAGAGGTTGGCGTCGCCGTAGCGGTCGCTGTCCAGGGTGCCGGCCAGTTCCCAGGTGCCGGCCTTGGGGTCGATGGCGCGGTAGACATTCTTGTTGTTCATCGAGCAGCCGATAAGCTTCCCGTCGAGTTCCGCGACGGACACCACGCCGCCCGGGTAGTTCGGGGCGTCCACGTAGGTCCAGTCCTTGAAATCGGGGGAGTACCAGTAGCCCTTGCGGTGGGAGACGAAGAGGTAGTAGTCGTCCTGGTAGATCAGTACGACGGGTTCGCCTCCCCGGTAGGACCGCTCGCCGGGCACGACCAGGTCGAGCGGATTGCAGAATGTGGTCCGCTCCTGCCCGCCGGACGGCAGGGACAGGAGCAGGGCGGCGGCCAGGTAGAGGGCGCGCCTGAGGCCTTTGGGGATTTTCATATTGTATGGTTTGGTTTAGTTGAATGCTTCGGGATCATTATATCGGATGTAGGTGCCGTAGTCACGGACATAGCGGTTCAGGCCGTTGGTCCGGTTCTCGTCGACGATGCCCTTGCGCCGGCCGGAGAGGAGTTCCCGGGCCATGGTATTCTCGCCGGAAATGCGCGCAGGAGTCTCGGGATTGTTGCCGCTGTAGTGGCCCGGATAAAGTTTGCGGATCTGCTGGTCCTCCATATACTTCATCGTGCGTTCCGTGCTTTCAAGCAATTGCCTGAAGGTGCCGAAGAGCAGCAGGTTGGTGGAGCCGAAGGCGTCGCCGCTGAAGCCGTAGTGCCGTTCTTTGTCGAAGAAGGTGACGGAACCTGCGGTATGTCCCGGGGTGAAGAGCACTTCCACCTGCCGGCCGCCGAGATCGATGACCTGGCCGTCTTGCAGGAATTTCAATTCGCCTTGGTAGCCCCGGCGCCCGGCACCGAACAGGGCCGTGTCGGCGGGGTTGAGCCAGACTTCCGGGAAGCAGCCGACACCCCCGACGTGGTCGCCGTGGGCGTGGGTGAGCGCAAGGGTCGCGGGCTTGTCGGTCAGCGCCGCCACCGCCTTGTCGAGCCGGGGCATCCGGGTGCCCGCGTCGATGACCAGGGCGCGGTCTTCGCCTTCCAGGACATAGACGGACTCATTGTAGACCAGGTGGCCGTTGCCCGCCCAGGTATGCTCGTCGATCCGGCGGAAGACGATGTCCTCGTCGCGCCAGACGAAGGGTTCCGCGTAGGCGGAGCGGAAGCGTTCAGCCTGCTCGGCGCTCCAGGCCACGATGGCTTCCCCGTGACGGAAATAGGTATCGAGGCCCTGGCGGCCCAGGTTGGAGGGCTCCGTCGCGGCGGTGCCGGACTCCATCTCGTCGAGGAGCTGTTTCATGTCGCGCAAGTACTCCATCCCCAGTTCGCGGCCTTTCGGAAGATTCAGCCAGTCTTTCTGCCAGTAGTGCCCGCCGTAGATCCGCAGGGCGTCCAGTTTCACGCCGTGGGCGGGATCCTCCAGCCAGGCGATCAGGTGGGGGACGGCGGAGACATAGTTGTTGAAGCCGTCCGCATTGAAGATCCATACGCCGTGGCCGGAGCCGACGGCGTCCCCGGTGAAGAGCAGGTTGTGCCCCTGCAGGTAGAAGACCATCGAGCCGGCGGTGTGGCCCGGCACGGCGACGGCTTCGACCTTCAGCCCGCCGAGGTCGAATACCTCTCCCTCGTCGAAAAAGCGCCGGCGCGCTTCGGGGAAGCGTTCCGCAAGGCGCCGGAAGTCGGTCTCCGGCAGGGCGAACTGCGCATCGGGGTACTCCAGCATGGCGGGAAGCATCCCGGTGTGGTCCCCGTGGTTGTGGGTGAAGGTGACGGTCACCGGTTTGCCGGCGGCGCGTTCGGCGACGATCGCGCGCAGCGACTCCGCGGCGTCGTCCGCCCAGTTCACGGCATTGGAAAGGTCGATCACGAGGGCGGCGTCCCGGCCGACGAGCAGGTAGATGTCGGAGCAGTTATTGAAATGGGTGAGTTTCCCGTCGGCATCGAAAGTCTCTCCGGCGGGATTGGATTGGTTGCAGTCCTGGATGTGATAGACGTTCTTCTCGATGACGGAAACGGTGTAGGGACCGACTTCCACGCCAGGCGGAGCACAGGCGGCGAGCAGGGCAGCCACTGCCAGGAAGAGGGCTGTGCGTAGCAAGGTCTTGGGCATATTCCGGAAAGGTTGTGGTTTTATCAAAACAAAGATAATATGCGCGCGCGAAATATCCTATCGGGCGGGATGCAATTTCTTTTGCTTTTGATTCAGGGCGGGAGAAGGTGCGGATTTTATGCCCCGGGCGCTGAGTTTTTGAAAACAAATCGGTATCTTTGAAAAATAAACTGCTAACCACTTATATGAAAAAAATCATTGAATGTGTCCCCAACTTCAGCGAAGGACGCGACCGTGCGGTTATCGACCGGATCGTGGCGTCCATCGCCGCCGTTGAGGGCGTGCAGGTCCTGAACGTGGACCCCGGCGAGGCGACCAACCGCACGGTCGTGACCTTCGTCGGGGAGAGCGGGGCGGTGGTGGAGGCCGCTTTCCGGGGTGCCCGGACCGCGCAGGAACTGATCGATATGCGCCGCCACCACGGCGCCCACCCCCGCAGCGGCGCCACGGACGTGCTGCCCCTGATTCCCGTTTCGGGCATCAGCCTGGAGGAGTGCGCCGCCCTCGCGCGCGCCCTCGCCGAGCGCCTCTGGCGCGAACTCGGCATCCCGTGCTACTGCTATGAGGCCGCCGCCTTCCAGCCCGAACGCAAGGACCTGGCGGTCTGCCGCGCCGGGGAATACGAAGCCCTGCCGGACAAACTCGCCGACCCGGCGCGCAAGCCGGATTTCGGCGGCGTCTATGACGAGACCGTCGCCCGCAGCGGCGCCACCAACGTGGGCGCCCGCAATTTCCTGATCGCCGTCAATTTCAATCTCAATACCACCTCCGTCCGCCGGGCGATGGCCGTTGCCTTCGATGTGCGCGAGCGGGGCAGGAAAGCCCGTGAAGGCGGCTCCCTGACCGGCAAACTGCTCAAGGATGCCGCCGGCGAACAGATCTGGATTCCCGGTACGCTCAAGGGTTGCAAGGCCATCGGCTGGTACATCGACGAATATGGCATCGCCCAGGTGTCGATGAACATTACCGACATCGATGCCACCCCCTTGCACATCGCCTTCGAGGAGGTTTGCCGTGCCGCGGCGGCCCGCGGGTTGCGCGTCACCGGTACCGAGATCGTCGGCCTGGTCCCGAAACGGGTCCTGCTGGACGCCGGCCGCTTCTATCTGGAGAAGCAGCAGCGTTCGCTGGGCGTCTCCGAGGAGGAGATCCTCAAAATCGCCGTCAAATCGATGTCGCTGGACGACCTGCGGCCGTTCGAGCCCCGGGAGAAGGTGATTGAATACCTGATGGAAGACCCCGCGGAAGCGGCGGCGCGTGAACGGCTCGTCCGCTTGCGCGTGAAAGACTTCGTCGCCGAGACCGCCTCCGAGTCGCCGGCACCGGGCGGTGGATCCGTCGCTGCCTACCTGGGTGCCCTGGGCGCCGCCCTCGCCACGATGGTGGCCAACCTGTCCGCCCACAAACGCGGCTGGGATGCGCGCTGGAAAGAATTCTCAGACGTGGCGGAGCAGGGGCAGGCCCTCATCGCCGAACTCACCGCCCTGGTCGATGAAGATACCGCGGCCTTCAACCGCATCATGGACGCCCTCTCGATGCCGAAAGGCAGCGCGGAGGAGAAAGCGGCCCGCGCCGCGGCCCTCGAGGCGGCGACGCTCTATGCCGCCGGTGTGCCGCTCCGGACCATGGAGGCCTCGCTGAAAGCCCTCCCGCTCGCCCTGGAGATGGCCCGGAAGGGCAATCCGGCCTCGGCTTCGGATGCCGGCGTGGCCGCCCTGGCCGCCTTTGCCGCCGTGCGCGGGGCGCATCTCAACGTCCGCATCAATGCCGCCGGCCTGACGGACAAGGCACCCGCGGCCCCGCTGCTGGAGCGCGCCGCGCAGATTGCCGAGCAGGCCGCCGCGCTGCACGATGCCGTGCTCGCCGAGGTGGACAAACATATTGATATCTAAGGGACTATGAATCATTTCGAAGAAGAAATCCTCGCCGGTATCCCCGCGGACCTTCCGGAGCCGAAACCCTACGATCCCGCCATCAACCACGCCCCCCGGCGCAAGGACATCCTCTCCGAAGAGGAGAAGGTGCTCGCCCTGCGCAACGCCCTGCGCTATTTCCCCGAGCGGCACCACGCGGTGCTCGCCCCCGAATTCGCGGAGGAACTGCGCCGCTACGGCCGCATCTATATGTACCGCTTCCGTCCCTCGTACGAGATGTACGCCCGTCCGGTGGACGAATACCCCGCCCGTTCGAAGCAGGCGGCGGCCATCATGGCGATGATCCAGAACAACCTGGATCCGCGCGTGGCCCAGCATCCCCACGAACTGATCATATACGGCGGCAACGGCGCCATTTTCCAGAACTGGGCGCAGTACCGGCTGGTGATGCAATACCTGGCGACGATGAGCGACGAGCAGACCCTGGTGATGTACTCCGGGCATCCGCTCGGCCTTTTCCCCTCCCACCGTGACGCGCCCCGCGTGGTCGTGACCAACGGGTTGGTCATTCCCAACTACTCCAAGCCCGACCACTGGGAGCGATTCAATGCCCTGGGCGTGTCGCAGTACGGCCAGATGACGGCCGGTTCCTATATGTACATCGGCCCGCAGGGCATCGTACACGGCACGACCATCACGGTGATGAATGCAGCCCGCAAAGTCCTTGCAGGCAGATGCCGGGAGCGGCTGGCAGGGGGTGTCGGCGGCAACGCCGCAAGCGACAGCCTGCTCTTCGTGACGGCCGGCCTGGGCGGCATGTCCGGCGCCCAGCCCAAGGCGGGCAACATAGCCGGGGTGGTGAGCGTGACCGCCGAGATCAACCCCCTGGCCGCGCGCAAGCGCTTCGACCAGGGCTGGGTGGACGAACTCCACGACAGCCTGGACGAACTCATCCCGCGCATCCGGAAAGCCGTGGCCGGGAAGGAAGTCGTCTCGCTCGCATACGTCGGCAATGTCGTGGACCTCTGGGAACGGCTTGCCGCGGAAGGCATCCGCGTGGACCTCGGCTCCGACCAGACCTCGCTGCACAACCCCTGGGCGGGCGGCTATTATCCCGTGGGCTACAGCCTCGAGGAGTCAAAGAAGATGATGGCCGAGGAGCCGGAGCGCTTCCGGGAGGCCGTACAGGCATCCCTGCGCCGGCAGGTCGCCGCCATCAACGCGCTCGCCGCGCGGGGGATGTATTTCTTCGACTATGGCAACGCCTTCCTGCTCGAGAGCTCCCGCGCCGGGGCGGACATCCTGCAGCCCGACGGCCGCTTCCGCTATCCTTCCTACGTGCAGGACATCATGGGCCCGATGTACTTCGACTATGGCTTCGGCCCCTTCCGCTGGGTCTGCCTGAGCGAGAAGCCGGAGGACCTCGCCCTGACCGACGCCCTGGCGGTGAAGGTCCTTTCGGAAATCGCCGCCACGGCCCCGGAGGAGATCGCCGGCCAGATGCGCGACAACATCCGCTGGATCGAAGAGGCGGGGCGCAACCACCTGGTGGTGGGCTCCCAGGCCCGCATCCTGTATGCCGACTGCGAGGGGCGGACCCGCATCGCCCTCGCCTTCAACGAAGCCATCCGCAGCGGTGCCCTGTCCGGCCCGGTCGTGCTCGGCCGCGACCACCACGATGTCTCCGGCACCGATTCGCCTTTCCGCGAGACCTCCAACATCTACGACGGCTCGCAGTTCACCGCCGACATGGCCGTGCAGAACGTCATCGGCGACGGCTTCCGGGGCGCCACATGGGTGTCCATCCACAACGGCGGCGGCGTGGGCTGGGGCGAAGTCATCAACGGGGGTTTCGGGATGGTGATCGACGGCTCGGACGAGAGCGCCCGCCACATCCGCGAGATGCTCTTCTGGGACGTCAACAATGGCATCGCCCGCCGCTCCTGGGCCCGCAATCCGGGCGCCCGGACGGCCATCGAACGGGAAATGGCCCGCACCCCCTCGCTGCGGGTCACCCTGCCCCATATCGCCGATGAAAACCTGATACGAGAAAGCTTGAAATAACTATGATCCACACCATTTCCAACGCACGCCTTTCACTTGAACAACTGAAAGAAATCATCGACTCCCACGCCAGGCTCGTCCTCTCGGAGGAGTCCGTCGCGGCCATTGTCAAATGCCGCCGATACCTGGACAGCAAGATGGAAGACCTCGACCGGCCGGTTTATGGCATCACCACCGGCTTCGGTTCGCTCTACAACGTGACCATCCCTTCCGACGAACTCTCGCAGCTCCAGTATAACCTGGTCGTCTCGCACGCTTGCGGGACGGGGGAGACCGTCCGGCCGGAGATCGTCAAGCTGATGCTTTTCCTCAAGGCGCAGAGTCTCTCCTACGGGCACTCCGGAGTCCAGCTGATCACCGTCCAGCGCCTGATCGACATGTTCAACGACGACATCCTGCCCGTCGTCTATCAGCAGGGCTCCCTCGGGGCTTCGGGCGACCTCGCCCCGCTCGCGCACCTCAGCCTGCCGCTGATCGGCCTGGGCGAAGTGCTGTACCGCGGACGCATCCGCCCCGCGGCGGAAGTCTGGGCCGAGAAGGGCTGGGACCCCATCACCCTGCAGTCCAAGGAGGGCCTCGCCCTGCTGAACGGCACGCAGTTCATGAGCGCCCACGCCGTGTGGTCCATCCTCAAGAGTATGCGCCTGTCCCGCTGGGCCGACCTCATCGGGGCCATGTCCCTGGACGCGTACGACGGGCGCATCGAGCCCTTCCTGCCGCTGACCCACCAGCTCCGCCCGCACGTCGGGCAGATCCTGACGGGGGAGCGTTTCATGAAAGTCCTGGAGGGGAGCGAACTCATCACCCGGCCCAAAGAGCACGTCCAGGATCCCTACAGCTTCCGCTGCATCCCCCAGGTGCACGGGGCCGTCAAGGACAACATCCTCTACGTCAAGTCGGTGATCGAGAACGAGATCAATTCCGCCACCGACAACCCCAACATCTTCCCGGACGAGGATATGGTCATCTCGGCCGGCAACTTCCACGGAGAGCCCATCGCCATCCCGATGGACGCCCTCTGCATCGCGCTCTCGGAGCTGGCCAACATCTCCGAATGCCGGACCTACCGGCTGATCCACGGCCATCGCGGCCTCCCGAAATACCTGGTGGCCAATCCCGGGCTCAACAACGGCTTCATGATCCCGCAGTACACCGCGGCTTCCATCGTGAGCCAGAACAAGGGCCTCTGCTGGCCGGCCTCCTGCGACTCCATCCCTTCCTCCCAGGGCCAGGAAGATCACGTGAGCATGGGTTCGAACGCCGCAACCAAGCTGGTCCGCGTGATCGACAACGTGGAGACGGTGCTCGCCATCGAGCTCTTCAACGCCGCCCAGGCGCTGGAGTTCCGCCGGCCCGCGAAGAGTTCCCCGCTGCTGGAGCGCATCTTCGGGGACTACCGGCAGAGCGTCCCCTTCATAGACAACGACACCTATATGCACCCGCTCATCGAAAAGTCCGTGGAGTTCCTGCGGAATGAGCAGTATATCAAGGATTTATGATAATTATCAACATAGGCAGCCTGGTCGGCATCGTACCGGAGGGCGTCCTGCGCCTCCAGGGCGCGGAGATGTCCCGGACCGGCACGCTGCACGACGCCTGGCTGCGGGTACAGGACGGCCGGATCGTGGATTTCGGCCCGATGTCCGCCGTCCCGCAGGAGGGCGGGGTGCTGGATGCGCAGGGCGGCCTGCTGATGCCCGCCTTCTGCGACAGCCACACCCACATCGTCTATGCCGGCAGCCGCGCGGGGGAATTCCTCGACAAGATCGCGGGCCTGTCCTATGAAGAAATCGCCGCGCGGGGCGGAGGCATCCTCAACTCCGCCGACCTGCTGCACTGCACCGACGAGGAATCGCTCTACGAGCAGTCGATGGAGCGGGTCCGGGAGATGCTGGACAAGGGGACCGGGGCCCTCGAGATCAAGAGCGGCTACGGGCTCAATCCGGCGGATGAGTTGAAGATGCTCCGGGTCATCCGCCGCATCCGCGAAACGGTACCCGCGCTGGTGCGCGCCACCTTCCTGGGAGCGCACGCCGTGGGGCGCGGCCGCACCCGGGAAGCCTATGTGGACGAGGTGGTCGGGATGATGCCGCAGGCTGCGGAACTCGCTGATTTCGTGGATGTTTTCTGCGATGAAGGGTTCTTTACGCCCGAAGACACGGTCCGCATCCTCGCCGCGGGCCGGCGCTGCGGTCTGCGAGGCAAGATCCACGCCAACGAACTTGCCGTCAGCGGCGGCGTGCAGGCGGGCGTGGCGGGCGGCGCCCTGTCGGTGGACCACCTGGAGCGCACCACGGATGCAGAGATCGCGGCCCTGCAGGGCGCGGAGACGATGCCCGTGATGCTGCCGGGTTCGTCCTTCTTCCTCGGCCTGCCCTACGCCCGGGCGCGGGCCTTCATCGAAGCGGGGCTGGGCATCGCCCTGGCCTCGGACTACAATCCGGGCTCTTCCCCCTCCGGGGATATGCGCTTCGTGATGGCCCTGGGCTGCATCCGGATGCGCCTGACGCCCGTCCAGGCCTTCAACGCCGTGACCCTCAACGGGGCCTATGCGATGGGTCTGTCCGCGCAGACCGGCTCCATCACCCCCGGCAAGCGGGCCGACCTCATCCTCACGCGTCCGGGCTGGACGCTCGAAACATTGCCATACACCTATCAGACGCCCTTCATCCGCCAGGTCTTCCTGGACGGGGAGCCGCTTTGATGCTAATACCCGTTCACAATGCAATTTTCCCGAATCCTCAAGAAATGGACCTCCACGAGC
>JAEEVG010000007.1 GCA_016290835.1 Bacteroidales bacterium
GCTTGCCCTTGAGGGAGTCGGACAGGGACTTGAGGGCCCGGTTGGACTCGCTCTTGACGGCGGAGGACTTCTTGGAGTTGTCGAAGAGGGAATCGACGGCTTCCTGGAGCATGCGCTTCTCGTTGCGGAGAATGACTTCCGGAGCCTTGATCTCGATGAGTTTCTTCAGACGATTGTTGCGGATGATCACACGACGGTAGAGGTCGTTGAGATCCGAGGTGGCGAAACGGCCGCCGTCCAGCGGGACGAGCGGACGGAGATCCGGCGGGATCACGGGGATGACCTTCATCACCATCCATTCGGGACGGTTGATCCCCTTGGACTCCTGGAACCACTTCACGACTTGCAGGCGCTTGAGAATCTCGGTCTTGCGCTGCTGCGAACTCTCCACGTTCATGCGCTCGCGGAGGTCGCGGCCGAGCTCCTCGACGTCGATCTCCTTGAGGAGGTCATAGATGCCCTCCGCACCCATCTTGGCGATGAACTTGTCGGGATCGCTGTCCGGCAGGTTCTCGTTGCCCGGGATGCGGGCGAGGGCGTCCAGATACTCGTCTTCGGAGAGAAGCTCCATCTTGGGCAGGTCGCTGGCGCCCGGACGCACCACGATGTATTTCTCGTAGTAGATCACGGATTCGAGCTTCTTGGCCGGCAGGCCGAGGAGCGCGGAGATCTTGTTGGGCGCGGACTTGAAGTACCAGATGTGGGCGACGGGAACGGTGAGGGTAATGTGGCCCATCCGCTCGCGGCGCACCTTCTTCTCGGTGACCTCGACGTTGCAGCGGTCGCAAACGATGCCGCGGTAGCGGATGCGCTTGTACTTGCCGCAATAGCACTCGTAATCCTTGGTCGGGCCGAAAATCTTCTCGCAGAAGAGTCCGTCGCGCTCGGGCTTGTAGGTCCGGTAGTTGACGGTCTCGGGCTTGAGGACCTCGCCGCACGAACGTTCGGTGATGTCCTCCGGCGATGCGAGGGAGATGCTGATCGTCTGGAAGTTGCTCTTTACCTTATTGTCTTTGTTATTGAAAGTAGGCATATTACGTTTCGTTCAAAACAATTAATCCAAAGTAACCTTGAGACCAAGTCCACGGAGTTCGTGGAGGAGCACGTTGAGGGATTCCGGGATGCCTGCAGGCGGCATCGGATCGCCCTTGACGATGGCTTCGTAGGTCTTGGAGCGCCCGACGACGTCGTCGGACTTGACGGTCAGGATTTCCTGCAGGGCGTTGGCTGCACCGAAGGCCTCGAGGGCCCAGACCTCCATCTCACCGAAGCGCTGGCCGCCGAACTGGGCCTTGCCGCCGAGCGGCTGCTGGGTGATGAGGGAGTAGGGACCGATGGAGCGGGCGTGCATCTTGTCGTCAACCATGTGGCCGAGCTTGATCATGTAGATCACGCCCACGGTCGCAGGCTGGTCGAAGTAGTCGCCCGTGCCGCCGTCGCGGAGCATGGTCTTGCCGAAGCGGGGAACACCGGCCTTGTCCGTGTACTCGCAGATCTCCTCGATGCTGGCACCGTCGAAGATCGGCGTGCTGAACTTCAGGCCCAGACGGGAACCGGCCCAACCGAGCACGGTCTCGTAGATCTGGCCGAGGTTCATACGGGAAGGCACACCGAGCGGGTTGAGGACGATGTCCACAGGGGTGCCGTCCTCGAGGAACGGCATGTCCTCCTGGCGGACGATCTTGGCCACGATACCCTTGTTGCCGTGGCGGCCGGCCATCTTGTCACCGACGGTGATCTTGCGCTTCTTGGCGATGTACACCTTGGCAAGCTGCATCACACCGTTGGGGAGTTCGTCACCCACCTTGATCTTGTCCATCTCACGCTTGCAGATCGCCTGCTCGGTCTTGAGAGCGATGCAGTAGTTGTTGATGAGGTCGCGGATGAGGGTGTTGGTCTCCTTGTCCGTCGTCCATTTCCCGGACGTGATATTGGTGTAGTCGATGCCCTTGAGCATCTCGGCGGTGATCTTCTTGTCCTTCGGGATGATCTCCACCCCGTAGAGGTCGGAAATACCGGCGCTCTTGCGGTTCTTGGTGAGAATCGCAAGCTTTTGGAGGAAGTCGGCGTGGAGCTTCTCGGCCTTGCGGTCGAACTCGGCCTGGCGCATCTCGAGACGGGCCTTCTGGTCGTTCTTGGACTGGCTCTTCTTGCCGGTCTCCTTGGAGATCTTGGCATAGAGGGCCGTGCCCACGACGGTGCCGCTCAGCGACGGGTTGGCCTTGAGGGAGGCATCCTTGACATCACCGGCCTTGTCGCCGAAGATGGCCTTGAGGAGCTTCTCTTCCGGGGACGGGTCGCTCTCGCCCTTCGGGGTGATCTTGCCGATCATGATGTCGCCCGGCTCGATGTGCGCACCGATGCGGACGATACCGTCCTCGGCGAGGTCCTTGGTGGCGTCCTCGCTGACATTGGGGATATCGGAGGTGAGCTCCTCCATGCCGCGCTTGGTGTCGCGGACTTCGGTGAGGTACTCGTCCACGTGGATCGAGGTGAGGACGTCCCACTTGACCATCTCCTCGGAGAGCACGATGGCATCCTCGTAGTTGTAGCCCTTCCACGGCATGAACGCGACCATCAGGTTGCGGCCGAGGGCGAGCTCGCCGTTCTGCGAGGCATAACCCTGGGTGAGCACCTGGCCTTTCTCGACCTTGTCGCCCTTGGACACGAGCGGGGTGAGGGTCACCGTGGTGCTCTGGTTGGTCCTGCGGTAGATCGGGAGCTTGTAGACGGTCTCTTCCGGAGCGAAGCTGACGAATTTCTCGTCCGCGCTCTTCTCATAGCGGATGCGGATCTCATTGGCGTCCACGTAGGTCACTTCGCCGCGGCGCTCCGCGATGAACTGGGTACGGGAGTCGATGCAGACGCGCTCCTCCAGACCGGTGCCCACGATCGGGGATTCCGGCTTGAGCAGCGGAACGGCCTGGCGCATCATGTTCGCACCCATCAGGGCGCGGTGCGCATCGTCGTGCTCGAGGAAGGGGATGAGGGAGGCGGCGACCGAAGCCATCTGGTTCGGAGCCACGTCCATATAGTCCACTTCCTCCTTGGTGACGACCGGGAAGTCGGCCTCGAGACGGCACTGGATGCGGTCCTCGAGGATGTTCCCGTCGTCGTCCATCCGGACATTGGCCAGGGAGACGCGCTTGGACTCTTCCTCCTCGGCGCTCATGTAGTGGCAGCCGGCGGCGGACAGGTCCACCTTGCCGTCCTTGACGTCGCGATACGGGGTCTCGATGAATCCGAGACCGTTGATGCGGGCGTACACGCACAGCGAGGAGATCAGACCGATGTTCGGGCCTTCCGGCGACTCGATCGGGCAGAGGCGGCCGTAGTGCGTGTAGTGCACGTCACGGACCTCGAAACCGGCGCGGTCGCGGCTCAGACCGCCGGGACCCAGGGCGCTCAGACGGCGCTTGTGGGTAATCTCGGCCAGCGGGTTGGTCTGGTCCATGAACTGCGAGAGTTGGCTCGTGCCGAAGAACGAGTTGATCACGGAAGAGAGTGTCTTGGCGTTGATCAGGTCGATCGGGTTGAACTGCTCGCTGTCGCGGACGTTCATCCGCTCGCGGATGGTGCGGGCCATACGGCTCAGACCCACGCTGAACTGGTTGGCAAGCTGCTCGCCCACCGTGCGGACACGGCGGTTGGACAGGTGGTCGATGTCGTCGACGGAGGCCTTGGAGTTGATCAGCTGGATGAGGTACTTGATGATCTCGATGATATCGGTGTTGGTCAGCACGCGCACGTCGGGGGCGATGCTCAGGCCGAGCTTCTTGTTGAGGCGGAAGCGGCCGACATTGCCCAGGTCGTATCTCTTCTCGGAGAAGAAGAGCTTGTCGATGACATCGCGGGCGGTACTCTCATCCGGCGGTTCGGAATTGCGGAGCTGCTTGTAGATGTAGTTGACAGCTTCGATTTCCGTGTTGGTCGGATCCTTCTGCAGGGTGTTGAAGATGATGGCGTACTCGGCGGAGCCCACCTCGTCTTTCTGCAGGAGGATGCTCTTCTCGTCCGCTTCGAGGATGGCCTCGATGGTCGCATCGTCGAGGATCTCGCCGCGCTTGACGATGATCTCGATACGCTCCACGGGGGTCACCTCGCCGGTGTCCTCGTCGATGAAGTCCTCGAACTTGGTCTTGAGCACGTTGTTGGCGAGCTTGCGGCCTTTGCCGGCTTCCAGGTTCTCGGGGGTGACCTCGATCTCGTCGGCCAGGTCGAAGATGTCGATGATGTCCTTGTCGGCATTGTAGCCGATCGCCCTGAGGAGGGTGGTCACCGGCAACTTCTTCTTACGGTCGATGTAGGCGTACATCACATTGTTGATGTCCGTCGCGAACTCGATCCAGGAACCCTTGAAGGGGATGATGCGGGCGGAGTAGAGCTTCGTTCCGTTGGCGTGCATGCTCTGGTCAAAGAACACGCCGGGGGATCTGTGCAGCTGGGAGACGATGATGCGCTCGGATCCGTTGATCACGAATGTACCGGAGGGCGTCATATACGGGATATTGCCCAGATAAACGTCCTGGACGCGGGTGTCGAAATCCTCGTGCTCCGGATCTGTACAGGAAAGGCGGAGTTTAGCCTTGAGCGGGACATTGTAGGTCAGTCCGCGGTCGAGGCATTCCTCGATGGAATACTGAGGGGGATCGATGAAATAATCGATGAACTCGAGTTTGTAGTTGTTCCTCGTATCCTCAATCGGGAAGATCTCCTGGAATACCTGGAAGAGGCCCTCGTTCTTGCGGTTCTCGGGCGTGGTCTCCAGCTGGAAGAAGTCCTGGAAAGACTTGAGTTGAACCTCCAGCAGGTCCGGGTATTCCAAGATCTTGGATGTTGCGAAATTAATGCGCTTGTTGGTTGCCTTTTTTGACATATTCTGCCGTTGGAAACGTTGGAAAAAGAAGAAAAATTAATACGGAAAAAGGTTTAGAGCCTATTATCCCTTGGCTCTAAACCTGTTTGTCCCCGAAGCAGGGAGAGGCGGGATTTACTTAATCTCGACCTCGGCGCCGGCTTCCTCAAGATTGGCCTTGAGGGCTTCGGCCTCTGCCTTGGAAATCTTCTCCTTGATCGTTGCAGGAGCGCTGTCAACGAGATCCTTCGCTTCCTTCAGACCGAGACCGAGTTCGGTCTTGACGATCTTGATGACATTGAGCTTGGCCTGACCCGCACTCTTGAGGACCACGTCGAACTCAGTCTGCTCAGCCTCGGCGGCAGCACCGGCACCGGCGCCAGCCTCGACGACCACAGCAGCAGCTGCAGGCTCGATACCATACTCTTCCTTGAGGACCTTAGCAAGTTCCTGAACGTCTTTTACAGAAAGGTTAACCAACTCTTCTGCAAGGGCTTTAACATCTGCCATAATTCTTATACTTTTTAATTGTTAATATTTACTTATTCTGCTGCAGGAGCCTCAGCTGCGGGAGCAGCCTCTTCTGCGGGAGCTTCGGCGGCCGCGGGTTTCGCAGCGCCGACCTTCTCGTCGTCGGCCTTGCCTTCGGAGGCGTGCTCGAGACCGCCGATGATGCGCTGGATCGGGCTCTGGAGGAGGGCGATGATGTCGCCGATGAGCTCTTCGCGGGTCTTGATGGCAGCGAGCTGGTCGAGTTTGTCTTCACCGATGAAGACACAGTCCTGCACAAACGCACCCTTGACCACCGGTTTGGCGAAACCCTCGCGCTGAAGCTTCTTGATGAGCTTGCCGGGGGCGGCGGGGACGTTGGTGTACATGATGGCGGTGTTGCCCACCAGAGTTTCGGTCAAGGACTTCATATCCTCGTTCTCCACTCCCTTGAGGACGTGGGCGAAGAGGGTGTTCTTGACGACGCTCAGGACGATACCTTCCTTGAAGCACTCACGACGGAGTTTGCTTGTCTGTCCAGCATTCAAGCCAGCAATATCGGTGATGTAGAAGTTGGGATACTGCTGAAGCTGCGCTGAGATGGTTTCAATAATTTGACCTTTAACTTCTTTTTTCATAATATTGAATTTTTACTCAGCACCTTTGTTGAGGAATGCCTTGAGATCGATCTTGATACCGGGGCTCATCGTGGAGCACAGGGCTGCGCTCTTCATATAAGTCCCCTTGAGGGCCTGGGGCTTGAGTTTCGCGACGGCGTTGAGCACCTCTGCGGCGTTTTCGTAGAGCTGCTGGGCGCTGAAGGAGACCTTGCCGATGCCCGTATGGATGATACCGGTCTTGTCGACCTTGAAGTCGATCTTACCGGCCTTGGAGGCCTTGACGGCGTTGCCGACCTCCATGGTGACCGTACCGGTCTTGGGGTTCGGCATCAGGCCGCGCGGACCGAGGATCTTACCCAGCGCACCGACCTTGGCCATCACGGAAGGCGTGCAGATGATGACATCCACGTCCGTCCAGCCTGCTTTGATTTTCTCGATGTACTCATCGAGGCCCACGTAGTCGGCGCCGGCGGCCGTCGCCTCGCTCTCCTTGTCGGGAGTGCAGAGGACGAGCACGCGGACGACCTTACCCGTGCCGTTCGGCAGGGTGACCACGCCACGGATCATCTGGTTGGCCTTGCGCGGGTCAACGCCCAGATTCGCGGAGATCTCGACGGTAGCGTCAAACTTGGTATAAGTGATATCCTTTACCACCTGGCACGCCTCAGCGAGCGGATACAGTTTGTGGGGATCATATTTCTCCACGACTGCCTTCTGATTTTTTGTCATTCTTGCCATAAAGCGTGTCGATTTTTAAAGGTTCTCGGGGAACTCACCGGTCACGGTGATACCCATACTTCTTGCGGTACCTGCAACCATACGCATAGCGGATGCGAGGGTGAAGCAGTTGAGGTCCGGCATCTTGCCTTCGGCGATGGCCCTGACCTGGTCCCAGGTCACGGACGCAACCTTCTTGCGGTTCGGCTCTCCGGAAGCGGTGGTAATCTTGGCCGCTTCTTTCAGGGAGACAGCCACGGGCGGCTGCTTGACTTCGAAGGTGAAGGACTTGTCGGAGTAAACGGTAATGACGACGGGCAGGATCTTGCCCGCGCTACCCTGCGTGGCTGCATTGAAAGCCTTGCAGAACTCCATGATGTTCAAGCCTTTGGAACCGAGTGCAGGTCCTACCGGAGGTGCAGGATTAGCAGCTCCGCCTTTGATCTGGAGCTTGATAAATCCGGTAACTTCTTTTGCCATGATGAATTGTTATTCTTTAGTTACTTGCGTAAAGCTGAGTTCGAGTTGGGTCTTCCTTCCGAAGATCACCACAATTACTTTGACCTTGCTCCGGTCTTCCAGAATCTCGTCGACCGTGCCGCTGAACCCGCTGAACGGGCCGTCGGTGATGCGGACGGACTCGCCGATCTCGTAATTGACGAGGGTCTCGGCCGCATTGTCGGCATTTTCATCTTGAACGCCGAGGATCCGCTGCGCCTCTTCCTCACGGAGAGGCACAGGGATACGCTCGAATTGGGCGCCGGTAGTCGTCTTCTTCTCAGTGAGAAAACCGGACATGCCGGGGACGAGGTTCCGGATGATGTTCTCAAGCTTGGCACTCAATTCGGCCTGGATCAGTACATAACCAGGGAAAAGCAGCTTGTCGACTGCCTTTCTTTTGCCGTTTTTCGTGACAATTTCCTTTTTAACGGGAACCAGTACTTGAGCAACCTGATCCTGAAGTCCGCTTCTTTCGATCTCTTTCTCGAGATACTCTTTGGCCTTCTTCTCCTTACCTCCTGCTGCCCGCAGAACGTACCATTTCATTTCGCCCATAACGAGTCAAGATTACAGCTTGTAGATTCCGGTCATCAGAGATTGGAAAGCATAGTCGATCACCCAAAGCATAGCCGCCAACAGGACGGTCGTGACGATGACGAGGGTAGCGGAGCTCTGGAGCTTCGGCCACGTCGGCCACGTCGTCTTCTTGGTGAGTTCGGTGAAGGACTCCTTACAATAATTGATCAACTTTCTCATCTTTACATTTAATGGATGCCGCGAATTGGAAGCGAGAGGGCGGCATCTGTTAAACAATTACCAAATCGTAACCTTTGATATTTAGCAGGGGAAGCAGGAATCGAACCCACATTGACGGTTTTGGAGACCGCTGAATTACCATTATTCTATTCCCCTGTGGGAAGGGCGGGACCTGTACCGGATCCCGCCCTCGGAATCGCAATCGGAATTAGTCAAGGATCTTGATCACCTGACCGGCACCGACGGTACGACCACCCTCGCGGATAGCGAAGCGGAGGTTCTCGTTCAGAGCAACCGGGGTGATAAGCGTGACATCGATCTCGACGTTGTCACCAGGCATGACCATCTCGACACCGGCCGGCAGAGCGATCTCACCGGTCACATCCAGGGTGCGGATGAAGAACTGGGGACGATACTTGTTGTGGAACGGCGTGTGACGGCCACCCTCTTCTTTCTTCAGGACGTAGATCTGGCCCTTGAAGTGCTTGTGAGGAGTGATGGAGCCGGGCTTCGCGATAACCTCGCCACGCTTGACTTCCTTCTTGTCGATACCACGGAGGAGCAGACCCACATTGTCGCCGGCCTCGCCCTGATCCAGGAGCTTGCGGAACATCTCGACACCCGTCACCACGGTGCTCTTCGGACGGTCGTTGAAACCAACGATCTCGGCCGGGTCGTTCACGTGGATGGTACCGGTCTCGATACGGCCGGTAACGACGGTGCCACGACCGGTGATGGAGAAGATGTCCTCGATAGGCATCAGGAACGGCTTCTCGTTCTCACGGACAGGCAGGGGGATGTACTCGTCGACAGCGTCCATCAGCTCCATGACCTTCTCCTCCCACTGGGGCTCACCATTAAGGGCGCCGAGAGCGGAACCGCGGATGACGGGGGCGTTGTCGCCGTCGAAGTCATACTTGCTGAGGAGGTCGCGGACCTCCATCTCCACCAGCTCAAGCATTTCCTCATCGTCCACGAGGTCGACCTTGTTCAGGAAGACGACCATCTTCGGGACGTTCACCTGCTTGGCGAGGAGGACGTGCTCGTTGGTCTGGGGCATCGGACCGTCGGTAGCGGCCACCACGAGGATGGCGCCATCCATCTGGGCAGCACCCGTAACCATGTTCTTCACGTAGTCGGCGTGGCCCGGGCAATCGACATGCGCATAGTGACGATTGGCGGTCTGATACTCGACGTGAGCGGTGTTGATGGTGATACCACGCTCTTTCTCTTCGGGAGCGTTGTCGATCTGGTCGAACGTCTTGATCTCGCTCAGACCCTTGGCGGCGAGCACCTTGGTGATCGCAGCGGTCAGAGTGGTCTTGCCGTGGTCAACATGGCCGATCGTACCGATGTTGACATGAGGTTTGGTCCTCTCGAATTTTTCTTTTGCCATAATATTACGTTTAAAAGTTTGTTTGCAAAAATAAACCGGCTTTCGGCCGGCTCCGTGGAGCCGATGATGGGATTTGAACTCATGACCTCATCCTTACCAAGGATGCGCTCTACCCCTGAGCTACATCGGCGTTCATTGAGCGGGGTAGGAGAATCGAACTCCCATTTCCAGCTTGGAAGGCTGGCATAATAGCCATTATACGAACCCCGCTTATGGAAAGGTCGTCGACCTGCTTCCGCTTTTTGTGGGCAAGGATGGATTCGAACCACCGTAGGCTCAGCCAGCAGATTTACAGTCTGCCCCATTTGACCGCTCTGGTACTTGCCCCTGTCTTTTACATTGCTGATCGTGAGCCGATGGAGGGAATCGAACCCACGACCTTGAGATTACAAATCACACGCTCTAGCCAACTGAGCTACATCGGCAATGTATTATTTCAAAGCCCCCTTTAAATTTGGGACTGCAAAGATAGGAATTATTTCCTATTCTCAAAAACTTTTTGCAAACTTTTTTGTATCCCGTCTACATCCATTCCGCAGCGCGTATATTGTTCAGTTTGTTTCGCCTGCGCGATGAAGGTATCGGGGATCCCGATCCCCTCCACGCTTACCTGGAAACCCCCTGCGGCGAGGCCTTCGCACACCGCTCCGTAGAGTCCGCCGCAGCGGGCTCCGTCCTCCACCGTGAGGATGTGGCGGTAGCGCGAAGCGATGTCGGCGAGCCGCTCGCTGTCGAAGGGTTTGAGGAAGCGGAAATGATACACGCCCACGCGGCCCGGCCAGGCCTGTGCGGCCTCGAGGGCCCGGTTCACGGCCGGCCCGATGCCGATCACGGCCACCTCATCTCCCTCGAGCAGGGTTTCGGCGCGGCCGATCTCCACGGGCGCGGGCGCGACATCGCGCCAGGGGACCCCTTCGCCCATCCCGCGCGGGTACCTAATAATAAATGGTCCGCGCTCGGTGCGGGCGGCGGCGTACATCAGGTCCTTGAGCTCGGCCTCGTTGCGCGGAGCGCTGATGATGACCCCGGGGATGCTGCGGTAGGCGGCGAGGTCGAAGGCGCCGTGGTGCGTGGCCCCGTCCTCGCCTACGAGTCCCGCGCGGTCCAGGCAGATTACCACCGGGAGTTGCTGCAGGGCCACGTCGTGCACGATCTGGTCGTAGGCGCGCTGGGAGAAGGCGGAGTAGATATTGCAGAAGGGGCGCATCCCGCCGGCGGCCAGGCCGGCGCTGAAGGTCACCGCGTGCTCCTCCTCGATGCCCACGTCGAAGAACTGGGCGGGACGGCGGGCGGCGAGCAGGTTCATCCCGCAGCCTTGGGCCATCGCCGGGGTCACGCCCACCACCTTCCGGTCGGCTTCGGCAAGCTCGCAGAGCACTTCGCCGAAGACGTCCTGGTAGCGGTCCCGCAGGTGCGGGGCGTGGATGCGTTCGCCGGTCTTCGGATCGAAGCGTCCGGGAGCGTGCCAGGTCACGGGGTCCGTCTCCGCGACCGCGTAGCCCTTGCCTTTGAGCGTGAAACAATGCAGCAGGCGGGGACCTCTCACCTTGCAGAGTTTGTGCAGGGTGGTCACCACCTCCTCGATGTCATTGCCGTCGATGGGCCCGAAATAGCGGAACCCGAGCGCCTCGAAGAGATTGCCGCCCGGCTTGCCCACGAACCAGGACTTGGTGGCCCGGACCCAGCGCTGCAGGAAACGGCGGAAAGCATTGTCGCCCAGCAGGTTCCAGATGCGGTTCTTAAAGAGGTTGTAGGACTGGCTCGTGGTCAGTTTGAGCAGGTAGCGGTGCATCGCCCCCGTGTTGCCCTCGATGGACTGGTTGTTGTCGTTGAGCACCACGAGCAGATCGGCGTGGCTGGCGCCGGCATTGTTGAGCCCCTCGAAAGCGAGCCCCCCGGTCATCGCGCCGTCGCCGATCAGTGCCACCACCTTCTCCCGGCGGCCGTTCAGCCGGGCGGCTTCGGCCAGGCCAAGGGCGGCGGAGATGGAGGTGGAAGAGTGGCCGACCCCGAAGGTGTCGAAGGGACTTTCGTCGCGGTTGGGGAAGCCGCTGATTCCGCCCTGCGAACGCATGGAGCGGAAGGCTTCCCGCCTGCCTGTCAAGATCTTGTGTGCGTAGGCCTGGTGTCCGACGTCGAAGACGAGCTTGTCGGCCGGGGTGTCGAAGACATAGTGCAGGCCCACGATGAGCTCCACCGCGCCCAGGCTCGAAGCCAGGTGTCCGGGATTGTGGGAACAGGTCTCGATGATATAGGATCGGAGTTCCGCGCACAGGGTGCGGAGCTGCTCCACGGAGAATTGCCGGATATCGGCGGGGGAGTCGATCTTGTCCAGGAGTTCGTACATAGTCTCAGCGTT
Source organism: Bacteroidales bacterium (assembly GCA_016290835.1). Lineage (GTDB taxonomy): Bacteria > Bacteroidota > Bacteroidia > Bacteroidales > UBA932 > Cryptobacteroides. Next base: position 11,694 of record JAEEVG010000007.1, read on the forward strand.
GGCTGGGTGCGTCGAGGCCCAGTTCGGGCCGGCGCCGGGAGTTGCGCGCGAACAGGAGGGCGACCCCTACGGCGGCCACGCACAGCAGGGTGAACATCAGTTCCACGGAGAAAGCACCGCGCTCCGCACTGCCGGCGGCGCCGAGGATCTTGCCGGCCAGCATCTTGAAGGAGAGCAGACCCAGGTTCTGCACCCAATAGACGAGGGCGAAAGTGGTGCCGAGGACCTTGTCGGGCACGATCTTCGGGACGGAAGGCCACAGCGCGGCGGGCACCAGCGAGTAGCCGAAGCCGAGCAGCACCATCGCCAGGTAGCCGAAGAAGGGCACGCCCTGCGGGGCGAAGGTCAGCAGGAGGTGGGCGACCAGGGCCAGGAGCGAGCCGAGCAACATCCAGCGCGTTCCCTTCCCGCGGCGGTCCACCAGCAGTCCGAAGAGCGGGGCGAACACCACGGTGGCGAAGGGCAGCATCGACACCATCCATCCGGCCGTCTCCGCCGGGATGGCGAAACGCGGGATCAAGATCGCGCCCGCGAATTTCTTGAAGGCGATGATGCTGCTGTAGAACAGCACGCAGAGCAGGCCAACGAGCCAGAAGTTGCCGTTTTTCAGGATGCCGACTGCGTCGGACATCCTGAAAACATCGTCAGCCTCTGTCGGCTTCGCCTCCGAGTCTCCGGGAACGACATCCATATGCGAAGACCTCGCGGCAGCACGGTCGAACCGGGCGTCCATCGCGACGAACACGGCCCAGAGGATGAGCCCGGCGGCCATCAGGCCCATACCGAAAACGGCCGGGCGGGCGGTCTCGGCGAGGGTGTACACGTGGCCGGCGTTCTCGACGACCAGCCGCGGCGCAATCACCAGGGCGAGGGCCGTTCCGAGCCGGGCGACCGCCAGTTGCAGGCCCATCGCCAGGGCCATCGGCCCGTGGCGGAACCATTTGGCGATCGATCGCGTGACCGCCGTACCGGCGATCTCGCTGCCCAGCCCGAAGAACATGCAGCCCGCGTAAGCGATGCGCAGGGAGCGCTGGGGCGGGAATCCGGCGGTGATAGCCCAGAGCACCAGGCCGGCGCCCGCGGCCATCATCCCCACGAAGATGGACCCCGTCACCCGCACGCCCCATTTGTCGAGCAGCATGCCGCAGACGACCAGGCCGCCGAACACGCAGAGCACGGAGTATCCGCTGGTGTACAGGCCATAGCCTTCGGCATCCCAGCCCAGATACGTGCGGGAGGGATCTTCAAAGAGGTAGGAGATCGTCGAGAACATGTCGTCGAAGAAGTACGATGCGAACATCGGTACGACCAGACATGCCAGGGCGACCCAGCAGGCTGTTTTGGCGAAAGCCCCCGGCTTCATCTACTGGATATTGGGCTCTTCCAGGCCGAGATGCTTCTTCTTGTCCACAACCTTCAGCACGAGGCCGAGGATGAGGGCGGCCACGCCCAGGCAGGCGAGCATCACGAGCGGGGCGGTGTAGTTGAACTGCGTGGGGTTGGTCACGCCGGGATTGGTCCTGTCGAGCACCTTGCCGATCAGCAGCGGGAACAGCCACAGGCCGATGTTCTGGATCCAGAAGATCAGCGCGTAGGCCGAACCGATCACTTTGGCGTCCACGAGCTTGGGCACGGACGGCCACAGGGCGGCGGGCACGAGCGAGAAGCTGGCGCCCAGCACCAGGATGGTGGCATAGGCCACGATGACGCCGCCGACGGCGTTGCCCTTGAAAGCGGGCAGCACGAACGCGAAGGTCAGGTGGCAGGCGATCAGCAGGATGGATCCGAGGACCAGCATCGAGGCGCCCTTGCCGTGGTGGTCGAGATAATTGCCCAGGATCGGGGTGATCAGCACCGCCAGCAGCGGGAACACCGCGAAGATGGACTCGGCGGACTGCCGGCGGAAGCCCATCACGCAGTAGGCGATGAGGGCGGCGATGGAGATCCCCAGCAGGATGAACCGGCGGGAATTCTTCTTCTGGAAATTGCTGGCGAAGCCGGTGGCGGCCACGAGCAGCATGATGACATACTGGACGATGGTCACGCCGGAGCCGGCCCAATAGGATCCGGCCTCGGGCGGGGTCAGGGTCAGGTTGCACTGCAGCATGTTGACCGCATACTTCTGGAAGGGGAAGATTGCGCTGTAGTAGAGCACGCAGAGCAGGGCCACGATCCAGAATCCGCCGTCGGAGAGGATCTTGCCGATGTCGCTGACCTTGAACGGGTCGTCCTTCTCCTCGGCTTCGCCGGTCTGGCTGTCGAGCTTGCGGTCCATGAAGAAATAGACGATGGTCATCATCAGGGCGATGCACATCAGCACCACGCCGAAAGCCACGCTGCGGGACACGTCCACGTGGTCGCCCAGGCGGGCGAAGAAGGGTGAGAAGATCATGCAGGTGGCGACGCCCAGGCGGGCCAGGGCCATCTCGGAACCCATCGCCAGGGCCATCTCACGGCCCTTGAACCACTTGACGATCCCGCGGCTGACCGTGATGCCGGCCATCTCGCAGCCGCATCCGAAGATCATGAAGCCGCAGGCCGCCAGCTTGGCGGAGGCGGGCATCCCGCGGTAGAAAGGCGACACGCCCAGCTCGTCGAAGAGGGGAATGTAGTTGAGGTTGTTCGTGAACCAGTTCTCCAGGCCGCTGCCCATGAAGGACTCGGACACCGCGTACCATTTGATGCAGGCGCCGACGAGCATCACCCCGGCCGACAGGACGGCGGTGAAGCGGACCCCCATCTTGTCGAGGATGATGCCGGCGAAGATCAGGAAGAATACGAAGACGTTGAGGAACACCTCCGAGCCCTGCATCGTGCCGAATGCGGTCGAATCCCAGCCGCGGGTCTCCTGCATCAGGTCCTTGATCGGGGAGAGGATGTCCATGAAAATATAGGCGCAGAACATCGCCAGGGCGAGGAGCAGCAGGGCCGTCCAGCGCATCGCGGCAGAGTCGCGCAGGGTCTTTTTGATCGTGTCAGTCATAGCGATTCTCCGTTAATGGACTAGAACGGGAGGTCGTCGGTCGGGCCTTCGTCCACGACCGTCTCCACCGGCGGGACCGGGGCTGCGGGGGCGGGCTGCACCGGGGGAACCGGCTGCTGGGGAGCTGCGGGACGCGCGTAACCGCCCTGCTGGTAGCCGCCCTGCGGAGGCTGCTGGTAGCTGCTCTGGCGCGGCTGATAACCGCCCTGCTGCGGATATCCGCCGCCCTGCTGGTCGGGGGCATAGCCGCCGGCCTCGCTGTCGCGGCGGCCCAGGAGCTGGAGGGTATCGACATTGATCTCGGTGGTGTATTTCTCGACACCCTGGGCATCCGTGTACTTGCGGGTACGCAGACGGCCTTCGATGTAGAGCTGGGTGCCTTTGCGGACGAAACGTTCACACACGTCCGCGGGCTGCCCCCAGGCGACGATGTTGTGCCATTCCGTGTTCTCACGGGTCTCTCCGCTGCGGTCGCGGAAGCGCTCGGAAGTAGCGAGGGTGAAAGTAGCGACTTTCCGGCCCTGGGAGCCGGGATTGTTTCCTTCGAGGTAACGTACATTGGGATCTCTGCCAACGTTACCGATCAACATGACTTTGTTCAGTGACATAATAAATAAATTTTAACCTCGCAAGATAGGGATTTTTTGGCGAATTGCGTGTATCTTTGCCGGACAAGATTTCCAAAAAAATGATCATCTCCCTGACCGGTTTCATGGGCTGCGGCAAGAGCAGCGTCGGGCGCGAACTCGCCGCCCGGCTCGGAGCGCGCCTGGTGGACCTGGACGCCGAAATCGTGGCGCGCAGCGGCCGCACGATTCCGGAGATCTTCCGGACGGACGGGGAGGAAGCTTTCCGCAAAATTGAACTGGAGACCTTGCGCACCGTGTTGGACGAGGCCGCTGGGGATACCGTTCTCGCCCTCGGCGGCGGCGTCCTGACCCAGCCCGAAGCCCGCGAACTGGTCTTCGGCCGCACCTGCTGCATCTGGCTGCGCACCCGCCTGGACACCATTCGCGAACGCCTGGGGCAGACCGACCCCTCGCGTCCGCTCTTCGCCGACGCCGAAGCCCTCTTTGCCGCCCGTCAGGCCCTCTACGCCCAGGCCCCCCTCGCCGTCGATACCGACGGCCTCACCCCCACCGGGATTGCCGAAGCAATCCTGACCCTTCTCTGATAATCAACTTGAAAATACCCTGCGGCAGCTCCCCGATGCGTTAGGCACGGAGGGCTTCGAGATCGGGCTGTTCGCCCGTCATCAGGGCGTAGCCCGTGACGGCCTGCTGGAGCAGCCACTCCGTCCCGGGGATGTAGCCTGGGTGGGCGGACAGGCAGGCGTCGCGGTAGTTTGCCTCGAGCAGGTGCGCGCAGTCGAGGCGGTCGGCGCCTTCGACAAAGCGCGGCAGGGTGTAGATGATGACGTCGGCGCGCACGCCTCCGCCGATCTCCGCGTGGCGGTACAGGCGGGTCTCGTAGCCGAGGTCCTCGGCGGCGGCGAGGGCCGCCTTGCCGGCACCGCCGTAGCCGATTACGGCCGCGGTGCCGCGCCCGAGCGGCTCCAGGATGGCGCGGACGCCCAGATAATCGGAATTGTAGGCCCTGAGCCCCTCCGGGGTCTTGACGACCAGGTTGGTCGCCCCGATGCGCAGACACTCCGGGCTCTTCCAGTCCACCCGCGCGAAGGCATCCGCCTTGAAGGGGGCCGTGACATTGATGGCCTTGTAGCCGGCGAGAAAACGGGCCCAGGCCTCTTCGAAATCCGGGGTATCAATAAGGTCGTAAGGGAGCCTGCCACCATAGGCGGCGGCGAACAGCCGGGGGCTGAGGGAGTGTCCGATGGGGTGCCCGATGAGACCGAACCTATCCATTGCTGCGCTGTCTGACGGCTTCGAAAAGGAGGATGGCGGCGGAGACGGACACGTTGAGGGAGTCCAGCGCGCCGAGCATCGGGATGCGGATGTGGGCGTCGGCGGCCGCGCGCCACAGCTCGCTGAGGCCGGTGGATTCCGTGCCCATCACCAGGGCCGTGCCGCCGGTCATGTCGCAGTCGTAGTAGAGCGAAGAATCCTGCAGCTGGGCCGTCAGGATGCGGATCCCGCGCGCCTTCAGGAAGGCGATCGCCTCCTCCGAACCGCACGCCACGCAAGGCACCGTGAAAACGGCGCCGATCGATGCGCGGATGAGGTTGGGGTTCCACAGATCGGTCAGCGGATCGCAGAACAGCACGGCGTCGGCCCCGGCGGCGTCGGCGCTGCGCAGCACCGCCCCCAGATTGCCGGGTTTCTCCACGCGCTCCAGCACGACCAAGAGCGGATGTTCCCCAAGCACCAGATCCTCCAGCCGCCGCTCCGGTGTCCGCACCTCCGCCACGATGCCTTCCGTCCCCTCCCGCATCGCCATCCGCGCATACACCTCCTCCGACACCTCGAAAACCCTTACACTTTCCGGAAGTGGCCAATTGCCCCCAGAAACGGAAGCAGTTTTTTTTGAGGCGAGCGCCGTCCCGGCAGCCACCCCGGAAAAACCGTGGCCGCCCGTGGCCTCGTGAACGGGAGGGGCCCAACCGCCAGGTTGGGAGGGAAGAGCGCGAAGCGCGAAGTTTTTCAGGGGTGCGCTGCCGGACGGCGCTTCAAATGAGCTGCCGCGAAGCTTAGAGCAGACGAAGATGGTATCGACAGTGAATCCGGCATCGATGCAATGCTGCAGCTCGCGCCGCCCTTCGACCACGAAAAGACCGGCCTCGCGCCGCGCAGAAGACTTCTGCTGCAGCGCGAGGAAACGCTTGACCTTCGGATTCGAAGTCGACGTGATGAGCTCCGCCATTATTCCTTGTTCTCCTTCTTCAGCACCTTCTCCGGCCGCATCTGCGGGAAGAAGAGGACATCCTGGATGGTCGTCTGCCCGGTCATGAACATCGTCAGCCGGTCGATCCCCATCCCCAGCCCGGAAGTCGGCGGCATCCCGTACTCGAGCGCACGCACGAAATCCAGATCGATATACATCGCCTCATCGTCGCCCTTGCTCTTGAGCGCCGCCTGCTCCTCGAAACGCTCCAGCTGATCGATCGGGTCGTTGAGCTCGGAATAGGCATTGGCGAGCTCCTTGCCGCAGACGAACAGCTCGAAACGCTCGGTGAGGGCGGGATTGCTGCGGTGCCGCTTGGTCAGCGGAGACATTTCCACAGGGTAATCGATGATGAAGGTCGGCTGGACGAGCTTCTCTTCGCAGAAAGCTCCGAAGATGGCATCGATCAGCTTGCCCTTGCCCATCGAAGGCTCGATCTCCACGCCCAGGCGCTTGCAAGTATCGCGCAGCGCGTCCTCGTCCATCCCGGACACGTCCACCCCGGCATACTCCCGGATGGCCTCGAGAATGGGCAGGCGGCGGTAGGTCCCGCCGAAATCGATTTCGTTGTCCCCGATCTTGACCTGCGTGGTGCCGTTGACGGCGAGGCTGATGCGCTCGAGCATCTTCTCCACGAAACGCATCATCCAGTTGTAGTCCTTGTAGGCCACGTAGATCTCCATGCAGGTGAACTCGGGATTGTGGGTCTTGTCCATACCCTCATTGCGGAAATCCTTGGCGAACTCGTACACCCCGTTGTAGCCGCCCACGATGAGGCGCTTGAGGTAGAGCTCGTTGGCGATGCGCAGGTACAGGGGGATGTCCAGGGCGTTGTGGTGCGTGACGAAGGGACGCGCCGTCGCACCGCCGGGGATGCTCTGCAGGATGGGGGTCTCCACCTCCAGGCAGCCCGCCTCGTTGAAATACTCGCGCATCGTGGCGATGATCTTGGCGCGCTTGATGAAGGTATCCTTGACCTGCGGATTCACGATGAGGTCCACGTAGCGCTGGCGGTAGCGGAGCTCGGGATCCGTGAAGGCGTCGAAGACCTGTCCGTCCTGCTCCTTGACGATGGGCAGGACCCGCAGCGACTTGCTCAGCAGGGTCAGCTCCTTGGCGTGCACGCTGAGCTGACCGGTCTGGGTGATGAACGCGAAGCCCTTGATCCCCACGATGTCGCCGATGTCCAGGAGTTTCTTCCAGACGGTATTGTACATCGTCTTGTCCTCGCCCGGGCAGATCTCGTCGCGCTTGACATAGATCTGGATGCGTCCGGACTCGTCCTGGAGCTCTCCGAAAGAGGCGGCGCCCATGATGCGCCGGCTCATCAGGCGGCCGGCGATGCAGATGTCCTGCAGGTTGCCTTTCTCCGGGTCATATTCACGCTTGATCGAAGCGGCGTCGGCGTTGACCGGATACTCGGCGGCCGGGTAAGGTTCGATCCCCAATTCTCTCAATTTCGCCAGCGATTCGCGGCGGATCAATTCTTGTTCACTATATTCTGCCATAATGGCACAAAAATACGAAATTTTTGTTATCTTTGTATGATATGGGCAAAGAATGCAAATGGATCCTCAAGGACCCGGCCGACCCGGCGAAGGTCGACCGGCTGGCGGCTGAGGTGGGCATCGACCGGGTGCTCGCCGAGCTGCTGGTCAAGCGCGGGGTCGAGACCTTCGAGCAGGCGCGCGCATTCTTCCGCCCCAGCCTGGACGCCCTCCACGATCCTTTCCTGATGACGGACATGGCCGTGGCGGTGGAGCGGCTGCACCGCGCCATCACCTCCGGCGAGAAGATCCTGGTCTATGGGGACTACGACGTGGACGGCACCACCGCCGTGGCGCTCGTGTATTCTTTCATCCAGCGTTTCACCGACCGGGTGGACTTCTACATCCCCGACCGCTACGACGAGGGCTACGGCGTGTCCTACAAGAGCATTGACTGGGCGGCCGACGGCGGCTTCAACCTCATCATCACCCTGGACTGCGGCATCAAGGCCGTGGATAAGGTGGAATATGCCCGCAGCAAGGGCCTGGAGGTCATCATCTGCGACCACCACCTTCCCGGCGAATCCCTGCCGAAGGCCGTGGCCGTGCTGGATCCCAAGCGGGAGGACTGCCATTATCCCTTCGACGACCTATCGGGTTGCGGGGTGGGCTTCAAGCTCGTGCAGGCCTATTCCAAGCAATACGGCATCCCCTTCGAGACCCTGATCCCGCTGCTGGACCTGCTGGTGGTCAGCATCTCCTCCGACCTCGTGACGATGGTCGGGGAGAACCGCGTGCTCGCGCATTTCGGGCTCAAGCAGCTCAATGAGAATCCTTGCAAGGGCCTCGCGGCGATGATCACCCTGTCCAACCTCGAGCCGGGACATATCTCCATCGACGATATCGTCTTCAAGATCGGACCGCGCATCAATGCCGCCGGGCGTATGGAGTCCGGCCGCCTGGCCGTGGAACTGCTCAAGGCCACCGACGCCCGCACGGCGATGCAGATCGGCGAGAAGATCAACGAGAACAACAACGAGCGCAAGAACATCGACCGCGAGATCACCCAGGAGGCCCTGGAGATGGTCCAGGCGGGGAAGTGCCTGGCCCGGGAGAATGCGACCATCGTCTACAATCCCAAGTGGAGCAAGGGCGTGGTGGGCATCGTGGCGTCCCGGCTCGTGGAGGCCTACTACAAGCCCACGGTGGTGCTGACCAAGTCGAACGGCTTCGTGACGGGCTCCGCGCGCAGCATCGCGGGCTTCGATCTCTACGAGGCCATCGAGAGCTGCGCCGAACTGCTGGAGAATTTCGGCGGGCACGTCTATGCCGCCGGCCTGACGCTCAAGGAGGAGAACGTGCCCGAGTTCGCCCGCCGGATGGACGCGTTCATCGCCGGCAAGATCACCTCCGAGATGCTCATCCCCATCGTGGACGTGGACGCCACCCTGGACTTCGCGCAGATCACCCCCAAGTTCTCCCGCATCCTCAAGCAGTTCCAGCCTTTCGGCCCCGGCAATAACAACCCGATCTTCGTTACCGAAAACGTCTATGATGCCGGTTCGGGCCGCAAGGTGGGCGCCGGCGGGATGCACCTCAAATTGGACCTCATCCAGGAATCACAGCCTTACCACCAAATTCCCGCGATCGCCTTCAACATGGCGGATTACTATGATTACATCCGCGAAGGCAACCCCATCGACATCTGTTACGCCATCGTCGAAAATTACTACCGCGGCAACTCGTCGATCCAACTTCGCATCCGCGACATGCGCGAACGCGAAGACATTCTCTAGAACAGCGTCGGCTCGTCGAAGAGGCCGCCGGGTCAGCGGACGACGTCGGAGGGCTTCAGCTGGGTGAGCGGGCCGAATTTCTCCAGATTCTCCAGACCGATCTTGTCGGGATCGCCGACGAGGACCCAGACGATGGGCCGGCCGGAGACGTTCTTTTTCCAGAATCCTTCGATATCCTGCAGGCTCACCTGCTCGAGCAGGTCGTAGAATGCTTCTGCCGGGTCGGCGGTGTAGCCATTCCGGCGGTTGGTGGCTATCTGGCTGGAACGGTTCCGGAAGTCAGGGAAGCCGTTGACTTCCTGGCTCCAGACATCCTTGCGCACCATTTCGAAGCGGTTCTCGCTGAGCGGCAGTTCCCGGATGAGCGAATCCAGGACCGTCATCGCATCGAGGGTCTTATCGCCCTGGGTGCCCACATAGGCGCGCAGGTGGGAAGGCTCCCGGTCGCGCAGCTGGTAGATCGGCTTCCAGATGCCGCCGCTGGTGCTGTAGGCCATCGAGCGGAACTCGCGGATCTCCTGGAAGAGCACGGACCCCATTCCGCCGCCGAAGTAATCAGCGGCAATGAAGGAGGTGTAGCGGGCGGGGATGTCGGTAAGCTTGTCCCCGGGGACGAGGGCGTAGATGAAGGTCTGGGGAGATTTCTTTTTCGGGATGAAATACACTGCCTGGTTGCCCTGCAGGCAGATTTCGGGCCCGGCATAATACGGATGCGGGGTGCGTTCGCCTTCGAGCGCGAGGGTCTCTTTGAGGGCGGAGGCGACCGTTTCCGCAGGGAGGGTGCCGCTGTAATGGATGTCGCACTCGTAGCCTCGGAGCTCCTGGAGCAGGGCAAGCAGCACGCGGCTGTCCAGTTTGCCCTTGTCCTGCAGGTAGGTGGATTGTTTTCCCTCCACCAGGTAATCCCGCAGGGCGTAACCGAGTTCGGTCAGGTCACGGCGGAGCATGATCTGGTTGGTCATCTCGCTCTGCTTGATGATGGAGAGCTGCTTCTTGTCGCCCTTGGGGTGGTCCAGCAAGTCCGCTACGAGCGCGAGGGTCGGCTGGAGGCGGTCGTCGAAACCGGCCACGGTGATGGTGAAGCGGGTCCGGTCGGCCGAGACGCCCAGGCTGCCGCCCAGGGACTGCAGTTTGGCGCGGTGCGCATCGTAGTCCATCGACTCGGTGCCAATCAGGGTCAGGTATGAACTCAGCCATTCCAGCGCCGGGCGCTCGAGGGTGCCCACCGGGTAGGAGATGGTCAGGTTGAAGACATCGTTGAGGGGGTTGTCCACGGTGTAGAGCTTGACCCCGGGCCGGATCTCCTCGCAGCGGGCGTCGTTCTCGAAGTCGAGGACGAGGCGGGGGAGGGCGACCTTGTCGGCCTCGGCGCGGAGGGCGAGGGCGTACGTGGATGACTGGTCCCCGCTCGGGTTGATTTTGTCGTACGGGGGCTTGGGGAGGTCATCCTTCTCGGGATCGCCGAATTTCTTGCGGATGACCAGGCGGTCTTCGGTGAAATATTTGCCCGCCAGGGCCACCAGATCCTCCTTGGTCAGGGCGTCCACGGCCTCGATCTCCTGCAGGACATCCTGCCAGCTGCGGCCCTGCGCGTAGGCATCGACCATCTGGCTCATACGGCCGCTGAGGCCCTCGATCTGCAGGACGAGGTTGCGCTTGTAGGTCTGCTTGCAGCTCTCGAAGAATTCCTCGGAGAAATCGCCCCGCTTGATGCGGTCCAGGACGTCGAGGACCCGCTTCTCCGCCTTCTTGTTGCTCTGGAAGAGCAGTTTGGGCAGGATCAGCACCGGGAAGAGGCCGGCCTCCTCGAAGGCGAGGTCGGGGTACATGCACATGGCGGCGAGCAACTTCTTGTCGGTGGTCAGCTTGTCCAGCAGGCCGATGCCCTCGGAGTTGTTGAGCATAAAGGCCATCAGGCTCATCGGCAGGCGGTCCGGGTCCTTCTTCGAGGGGCCCTGGAAGCAGAGGGCGCTGAGTTTGATGACGGGGATCTTGACCAGGGCCTGCACTTCCTGCTGACCGCTGAAACGCGGCTGCGAGTCGATGGCCGCGCGCTCCGGGGCCCCCGGGCGGATGCGGCCGAAGGTCCGCTCCAGCACGGGCAGGGCCTTGGCCGGGTCGATGTCGCCCGTCAGCATCAGGCCCATGTTGCCGGCCACGTAATACTTGTCGAAGAAGGCGGCCATTTCGCTCAGGCGCGGGGTCTTGAGGTTCTCCGTGGTGCCAATGATGGGGTACTGGTAGGGGGTGCCTTTGTAGCCCTCGGCCGAGATGGCCTCGGAGAAGGCGCTGAGTTCGCTGCTCTCCGAGCGGTTCTTCTCCTCATAGACGGTCTCCAGTTCGCCCTGGAAGAGGCGGAAGACCGGGTCGCGCAGGCGCTCGCTGTTGAGCTCTGCCCACTGGTCGAAATAAGCGGAGATGAACTGGTTGTGGTAGACGGTGACGTCGTAGCTCGTATAGGCATTGAGACCGCTTCCGCCACAAGCCGAGATCAGGTTGTCGAACTCGTTGGGCACGGCATAGCGGCTGGCCGCGATGTTGAGGCGGTTGATCTCTTTCTGGATGGCGGCACGTCCCTCCTCGGGGGTGACGGCGAGCTGGTCATAGAGCACGGCGATGGAGTCCAGGTAGGGCTTCTCGGCGGCATAGTCCAGGGTGCCGATCTTGCTGGTCCCCTTGAACATGATGTGCTCGAAGTAGTGGGCGATGCCGGTGGCGGGGCAGTCCCGGGCGCCGGCCTTCACCACCACGGCGCCGAAGGCCTTGGGGAGGCTGTGGTCTTCGTTGATCCAGACCTCCATGCCGTTGGACAGGGTGAAAGTCTGCACATCCAGGGGATTGCCCGTCTGGGCGGAAGCCATGCCCGCGCACAGCAGGCACAGAAAAAGAAGAGAAAAATGTTTCATTGTCAAGTCGTGTAAAAACGGGGCTAGAAGAGGGTGGGCTCGTCGAAGAGGCCGCCGGGGAAGTCGGGGACGTCGGAGAGGTCTGCGGGGGGTTCGGGCTCGACGGCGGGGAGGACGGCGGGCGCCGGCTTCTGCGCGGGCTCTACCGTTTCCTCCGGTTCGGGGGAATCGTCCCCCGATGCGTCAGCTATCTGATCCTCTTCCGGCGGAGCAGGAAGCGGATCAATGAAGCGCACAGACTTCACTTCGCCGCGCTCGGCGCATTTCTTGCCCTTGGCGGCAAGGCCCTTCTTGGCGATCCAGTTCTCCGCCTCGATGGCCTCGGGCTCCTTGTCGGAGAGCTTCCAGACCACCTCGTAGCGCGCGTGCGGCTCGCCGCTGAGGCCCACCAGGTAGGACTTGGGCGCATCGGAGATGAAGCTGAGCGGGGTGTTGTCGCTCGGCACGAAGGCGAAGCGCTTGACGTAGAAACTCTTCACGGCGCCGTCCCAGTAGAGGGCGGTGAAAGTCTTGTCCGGATCGAACTTTTCGATGAGCAGCACGTCGCCCTGGTATTTGTTGACCAGGTCGAAGGAGGTGGTGTAGAAGGTCCCGTTCTTGAAGACGGCGAGCACTTTGTCGCCCTCTTCGAACTGGCCCAGGTACAGGCCGTGGCCGTCCTCGTTGAGCTTCTGGATATCGGCATCGTACCAGATGTCCTTGCCGGCGATGGTGCTGACGCCCTTGCTCTTGAGGGTGACCGTGCGGATGGCGAACTTGCTGACGAGGTTGCCGCGGGCGGTCTTGCTCTTGATGGCGAGGGTGGAGAAGTCGTATTCGAAACTGGACTTCTTGAGCTTCGGCTTGGGGCGCAGGGCCACGCGCACGGTCTCGGCCTCGCCGTTGTGGTTGGCCGTGAACCAGATGATCTGCGAGCCGGGGACGCCGGTGGTGATGTCGTATTCCTTGTCGCGGGTCACCGAGGTGATGGCGAAGCGCTTGGCATAATAGACCGAACTCTTGCCCTCGCGGTAGATCACGTTGTAGATGGTGCGGGTGTCGCCGCGGTTGAACAGGCCCACGTACAGCAGGTCCTTGCCGAAGAAAGCCTTGTCCTCGACCTTGGTGATGCGGTATTTGCCGTCTCGGCCGATGACGATGATCTCGGAGAGGTCGGAGCAGTTGCAGATAAACTCGCCTCCGTCATCGCGCTTGAGGCCGATGCCCACGAATCCTTCCGCGAGGTTGGCCTGGAGTTTGGCGTTGTTGCTCGCGACCTTGGTGGCGGCGATGGTCTCGAAACCGGTGAGTTCGGTGCGGCGCGGGTAGTCCTTGCCGTATTTCTTCTTGAGGGCCTTGAACCAGTTGATGGTGTAGCGGTCGATGTGCTCGATGTCGTCGCGGACGAGCTTCATCTGGTCCTCCAGGGCGAGGATCTTCTCGTCGATGGCCTTGGTGTCGAACTTGGAAATCTTGCGCACCGGCTTCTCCACGAGCTTGAGGATGTCGTCGAGGACGATCTCGCGGCGGAAGAGGTCCTGGTACATCTTCATCTGCACGAAGATGTCCTGGATCTGGGTGTCCCAGTCCTTCTGGTCCTGCTCGAGAATCTTGTAGATGCGGTTCTCGAAGAAGATGCGCTCCAGGGAGCTGTAGTGCCAGTCCGCCTCGAGTTCGCCGAGTTTGATCTGCAACTCCTGGAGCAGCAGGTCGCGGGTGTGGAAGGTGCCGTATTCGAGGATGTCGTGCACCGTGAGGAACTGCGGCTCGCCGTCCTTGATGACGCAGGCGTTCGGGGCGATGTTGATCTCGCAGTCCGTGAAGGCGTAGAGGGCGTCGATGGTCTTGTCCGGGGAAACGTCGTTGGGCAGGTGGATCTGGATGTCCACGCGGTCCGTGGTCATGTCCTCGATCTTCTTGATCTTGATCTTGCCCTTGTCCTTGGCCCGGAGGATGGAGTCGATGAGGTCCTTGGTGTATTTCCCGTAGGGGATCTCGGTGATGGCGATGGTGCCGCGGTCGATCTTCTCAATGCGGGCGCGCACCTTGACGGAGCCGCCGCGGCGGCCCTTGAGGTATTTGCTGCAGTCGGCGAGACCGCCGGTGGGGAAGTCGGGGTAGATTTCGTAGGGCTTGCCCTCGAGGATGGCCACGGAGGCGTCCAGCAGTTCGTTGAAGTTGTGCGGGAGGATCTTGGAAGCGAGACCCACGCCGATACCTTCCGTGCCCTGCGCGAGCAGCAGCGGGAAGCGGACCGGGAGTTCGGTGGGCTCCTGCCGGCGCCCGTCGTAGGAAGTCATCCAGGGGGTGACCTTCGGATCGAATACCACTTCCTTGGCGAATTTGCTCAGCCGGGCCTCGATGTAACGCGGGGCGGCGTTGGCGTCGCCGGTGAGGATGTTGCCCCAGTTTCCCTGGCAGTCGATCAGCAGGTTCTTCTGGCCGAGGGTGACGAGGGCGCCGAGGATGGACTGGTCGCCGTGCGGGTGGTACTGCATGGCCTGGCCGACGATGTTGGCCACCTTGGTGTAGCGGCCGTCATCCATCTCGTCCATCGTGTGCAGGACGCGGCGCTGCACGGGCTTGAGTCCGTCCGCGATATGGGGGACGGCCCGGTGCAGGATCACGTAAGAGGCATAGTCCAGGTACCAGTCTTTGAACATGCCGGAGAGCTTGAACTTGTGGGCATCGCTCTCCAGCAGGCGGTCGAAACGCCCGGACGGCTGTGCTTCTTCGCCGATCTCCTTGTCTTCCTCGACGATCTCTTCCTCGGTGATGATATTCTCTTCTTCCATAGTTGCTTAATCCTCGTATCCGAATTTGCGCAGTTCGCGCTTGCTCTCCCGCCAGTCGGGGTCCACTTTGACATAGATCTGCAGGAAGACCTTCTTCTGGAAGAAATCCTCCATCTCGATGCGCGCCTGGGTGCCAACCTTCTTGAGGGCGGCGCCCTGACGGCCGATGACGATGCCCTTCTGGGACTCGCGCATCACGTAGATGACGGCGCTGATGTCGTAGCGCTCGGCACCCTCCTTGAAGCTCTCGATGCCCACCTCACAGCAATAGGGGATCTCTTCCTTGTAGTTGAGGAGGATCTTCTCGCGGATGATCTCGGAGGCGAAGAAACGGAGGTTCTTGTCGGTGAAAGCGTCCTTGTCGAACCAGGGCGGGCAGACCGGCAGCCGCTCCACGACGGCGTCCAGGATGCTCTCCAGGTTGAAGTGCTCCTGCGCCGAGGCGGGGATGACGGTGGCGGCGGGCAGTTTCTGCTGCCAGTAGTCCATCAGTTCGACCACGCGGTCCTGGGTGCTGATGTCGATCTTGTTGATGACCACGATGACCGGGCAGGCGAGATCCGCGAGTTTGTCCACGTATTCGCTGTTCTTGTCGGGGGTCTCGACGGTGTCCGTGACGTAGAGGATGATGTCGGCATCCCCGATCGCCCCGTCCACGAAGTTCATCATATTCTGCTGGAGGCGGTAGCCCGGCTTGAGGATGCCCGGCGTGTCGGAATAGACAATCTGCCAGTCATCCCCGTTGACGATGCCCATGATGCGGTGCCGCGTGGTCTGCGCCTTGGCGGTCACGATGCAGAGTTTCTCGCCCACCAGGGCGTTCATCAGCGTGGATTTCCCGACGTTGGGGTTGCCGATGATATTGACAAATCCGGAACGGTGCGCCATTATACGTAAGCCCCCATCTTGAGAATGTTGGCCTCGCCCTCGGTGAGGTAGCGCCATTCGCCTTTCTTGAGTCCCTTCTTGGTCAGGCCCGCAAAATAGACGCGGTCCAGGGCCTTGACATTGTAGCCGAGGGTCTCGAAGATACGGCGCACGATGCGGTTTTTGCCGGAGTGGATCTCGATCCCGAGCTTGCGCTTGTCCTTGGTGTCGATGTATTCCAGTTCGTCGGCGCGCACCTCGCCGTCGCTGAGCTCGATCCCGGAGAGGATGCGCTCATAGTCCTCCTCGGAGAGGGGACGGTCCAGGGCGACCTGGTAGATCTTCTTCTTGTCGTAGGAAGGGTGCGTGAGGCGCTCGGCGATCTCGCCGTCGTTGGTCAGCATCAGCACGCCGGTGGTATTCTTGTCGAGCCGGCCCACGGGATAGACGCGGGAGGGGCAGTTCTTGACGAGGTCGAGAACGGTCTTCTCCGCGTGCGGGTCGCTGGCGGTGGTCACGTAGCCCTTGGGCTTGTTCATCACGATGTACACCTTCTCTTCGCCTTTGAGACGCTCGCCGTTGAAGCGGACGTCATCGGTGAAGACGTTGACCTTGGTGCCGAGTTCGGTGACGACCTCGCCGTTGACGGTCACCACGCCCGCCTGGATCAGGGTATCGGCCTCCCGGCGGGAGCAGACGCCCGAATTGGCGATGAATTTATTGAGGCGTACGGTGTCCTGGATCGGGGAGGAATAGGGAGTATCGGCGCCCTCGCTGCCGTTGACCACGGGGCGGCGGTTGATCATCCGGTTGATGCCTTCGGTGGATTCGCGGGTGAAGTTGGGCTTGCGGCCCGGCTTCTTGGCGCCCCAGTTCTTGCCCGAGCCCTGCGGCTTGCGGGATCCGGCTCCGCGGCTCTCGCCGTGCGGGCGCGGTTTGTTCTCGCCGTAGGGGCGCGGCTTGCGCTCGCCATACGGACGGCTTTCGCCATACGGGCGGCTCTCGCCGTACGGGCGGCTGTCGCGGTCGACGAAGCTGCGGTTCTCGCCGTACGGGCGGCGGTTTTCGCCATAGCTCCGGCTCTCGCCGTACGGGTGCGGCTTGCGCTCGCCATACGGACGGCTCTCGCCGTAAGAGCGGCTCTCACCGTAGGGACGGCTGTCGCGGTCGCCGTAATGATTAGGACGGCCTTCGCCGTAGGGGCGGCGGGGGCCATAATGTTGATGTTCGCCGGGGGCGCTTCGGTGCGCACCGGGCGTGTACTCTACTTTTTCGGAATGGGAACGTTCCCCTGAAGTTTTCCGCGGTCTGAGTTTTCGGCCTTCTTTCGTAAATTGGTCCATTACTACTTAAGATTAAAATAATAGGTTATTGTGCCCTGTTGCATCGCGGGCGCTTCGGCGCTCATGTTGAAGTGCGTCTCCATAGCCGCCTTGCGCGCCGCTGCAATGAGGGACTTGTCCATGACGGTGGTGCCGTCGCCTCCCGGCACGGCCTTGACTACGTTGCCGTAGTTGTCCACCCAGATATCCACTACTACTATACCGCCCTCCTGCACGTCATAGACCGGCCGGGGGAGGTTCCCCACGGTGTTGCGGCCCTGGACGTGGGCGTTGGGTTTGCCGTCGGTGCGGCCATTGTCGGTGTTGCCGCGGGCCTGGCCGGCCTTGAAGGTCGCGGACTCGTCGAGCGCGCTGTGCGGCGCGGTGAGGGTGGTGTCCTTCTTGGCCATCCCGGGGAAGGCCGCGCGCGGGTCCAGTTCGGGCTCCTTGGGCTCCGGGGCGGGGGTCTCGACGTCGCCGAAGTCGTCCGGCTTGGTCTCCGGGGTCAGGTTCTCCCGGTCCGCCTCGACGGGGGATTCGCTCTTCTGGGCCAGCTCGACGGGCCGCTCGAGATCGATCTCTTCGGCCTGCGGTTCCTGCCCCTGCAGCTGCTGGGTCACGAGTTCGGGCTCTTCGCTGAAGTCGATCAGCAGGCTCTGCTCCTGGGGCGGGGGATAGATGTATTTCAGACCGGATGCCGAGACGAACGCGAGGGCGCACACGTGGAGCACCAGCGTCATCGCGATGCCGGTGATCTGCGCGTTCTTCTCACGCTTCTGTCTGATTATCTGGTCGTTGCGCATAGGGTTACTCTGGCTGTGTGGCCAGGATTACTTTGTAATGATTGCGTTTGGCGATGTTCATCACCTGCACGATCTCGCCGATCGGCACGCTCTCGTCGGAATAGATCGAGAAGGTCGGATCCTCCTCGCTCTGGAGCAGGTCCACCAGGGAGTCCTCCACCTCGGAGAAGGTGACGGGGTCCTGGGCGCCGTTGATATGGTAGGTATAGCGGTCCTCGCCCCAGTCCTTGATGGAGACGCTCACCGTGGCCTTGGCACCTACCTGGCCCGTGCTCTTCGGGAGGAGGAGCTTGAGGGCGTTGGGGTTGACCAGGGTGGAGGTCACCAGGAAGAAGATGAGGAGGAGGAACACGATGTCCGTCATCGACGACATCGCGATGTTCGGGTCCGCCTTGGTGATTCGTCTGAGGGCCATCTTATTCGGTTTTGGGGGCCTCCTCGGCGTCGCCGAGCATATCCAGGAACTTGATGGTCGCGTTCTCCATGTTGTAGACCAGCGAGGAGATGCGGGCCGTGAGGAAGTTGTAGCCGAAGTAGGCGAGGATACCGACAATCAGACCGCCCACGGTGGTGATCATGGCGGTGTAGATGCCGCTGGAGAGCAGGGTGATGTCGATGTTGTTGCCGGCGTTGGACATGTTGAAGAACGCCTGCACCATACCGATCACGGTGCCGAGGAAACCGATCATCGGGGCGCCGCCGGCGATGGTGGCGAGGTAGGGCAGGCCCTTCTCGAGGCGGGCCACCTCGACGTTGCCGACATTCTCGATGGCGGCCTGCACGTCCGTGGCGGGTTTGCCGATGCGGACGATGCCGGCTTCGATCATGCGGGCCACGGGCGCGTCGTATTTGGAGCAGAGCGTCCGGGCGGATTTGATCTTGCCTTCGTGGATGTAGTCGCGGATGTCATTGATGAAATCCTTGTCGATCTTGCCGGCCTGGCGGATGATCCACCATTTCTTGCCGAAGATGTAGATGGCAATGATGGAGAGAGCGAGGAGGACCCACATCAGCCAGCCGCCTTTCGCGGCCATTTCGATGAGGGAATAGGACATCTCCTGCTGCACGGGGGCGACTTCGACGATGTCGGTCTGGAGGAGGGTGAACAACATATTCAGTACGTTTTGTTAACCAACAAATGCAAAAAATCTGCCTACTAAGGCATTATCGCACAAAGATAATGAAAAATATTGAAAAACGGCCGTTTAATGCAAGAAATCCGCGCACGCGGGCGCAAAAGACCCCGGGGCAGAGCTCTTGCCAGCGGGCAGACCGTGCCTCCCGGGCTGCGCGCTGACGTCGGGCCGGCGGCGGGGCTGCCCGCGGCCGGGGTGTCACAGACCCCGATTCTCACCCCGCCTGGCCTTGAATGAAGGCTGGGCGTACGAGACGTCCCGAAATTAGGGACGTCTCCCGCGAATAAGGCCTAAAACGCACGTAACCTGACAGTTATCGGGACGTCTCAGACGCCCGGAGGTTTTTCTGTTGAAAGCGGTAGAGATTCTGGCACAGATTGACCAGATTTTCTGTCCAGAATGAGGAAAAAGCGATTGCGGCGAAATGCTTTCAATGTCGATCAGACAGGTTTACAAAAAATCGCCATCTGGCGGCGTTCTGATTGTAGACCTCCCCGCCAAAATACTGTATTTCGCTCAAAAGCCCCGGGAGGTTTGCACTCAGAATGAAGTACAAGGCCTTTTTTCTGTAAACCCCTTTTGGAAACAAGATAAAACAAACCTCTTGATGCCATAACCCCGTGTCATCCTGAGCGAAGTGAAGGATCTATCCCCTCATCCCGGGCCCGACCCGGGAGCGGAGAGGGGCTTCGGCGGTCCCTTGCTTTGCCCGGCAGGATATCAAGATCTTCGACAGGATCGGACACGATGGGATTGTCAAAATCCTTGACCAACCGATCAGCACCGATGGAATGGATGGGTCGGAACTTTTAGAGTATCCGGGAAATGCCCTTGAGCTGATTGATTCCACCGACTCATTATTGGCATTGACATGGGTTCACCGGAAGAGGACGATGGATGTGACAAGACCAACAAACCATGGTAGCGCCTTTCTTGCTCCTGCCCGCCGGGGTGCTATCGTGTCGGTTTTCGTTTTATCTTTGCAGGCGATTTGAAATTTGTACTATGAGACAGGAATTGGTCAATCTCGCGGAGACGTACCGCCAGGCGGGGGATGCGATCCACGATGCCGTGCGGGAGAGTATCCGGCAGGCGGGTGGTTTTCTGAGCTGCATCAACAACGACAGGAGCCGGAAAGATATGTTCGTGCAGGTTTACGACAGCAAGAAGAAGTATTCCGAGAGTTTCCCGATCCGGGCGATGAAAATCGATGACCGGGGGGCCGTGCAGGTGTATGCAGGCACGGTCGGGACGATCTATACGGAGAAATATCTGCGGGGTATTCTCTCGGAGGAACACTGGATGCCCCTCAAGGGCTCCAATGTCCTTTTCCAGCCCACCATTCTTTCCATTGCCGCCGCCATCGACGACTACCTTCAATAAGGCCTTGTGCCCGGATCAATAGCGGATCCGGCTGAGGAAGAGGGCGTGTCCGGGGACGGATTCGCCGGCGAGGCTGCGGGCCGGGACGGCGGAGCCGGACAGACCGGCCGCCGGGTCGGCAGCACCGTCCGCGGGCAGGATCAGGGCGCGGAAGTCTTCGGGGCTGCGTTTGCCGCGGCCGACTTCGAGCAGGGTCCCGACGATGGCGCGGACCATGTTGCGGAGGAACCTGTCGGCGCTGATGCGGAAGTACCAGTAGTCCCCGCCTCCCTCGCGGCCGGTCAGAGCCAGGTGGGTGGGAGTGTAGCGCTGCCAGCCGGCCTGGACGACGGTGCAGATGGAGGTCTTGGAGTCGGCGCCGGTCTTCTCGAAGCAGCGGAAATCGTGGCGTCCCGCCAGGGCCTGCGCGACTTCGTTCATCAAGTCGAAATCCACCTCCGGGAAGGTATAGAGCCAGGACCAGGAATCGGCGAAGGGGTCTTTGCTCCTGTGCAGAAAATATGTATATTCGCGTTCCGTTGCGTTGAAGCGCGCGTGGAAATCCGGCGAAGCCGGGGCGATGTCGTGGACCACGATGGAGCGGGGCAGAATGGCATTTAATTTGTAGGCCAATTGGGCCGTGTCAAGCCCTTCGGCTGCGTCGAAATGAGCGATGTAGCCAATTGCGTTGACGCCCGTGTCCGTACGGCCGGCGCCGGTCACGCCCGCGGGCTCGCGCAGAAGCGTGGCGAGGGCCTGTTCGAGCGTCTGCTGGACGCTCGGCGCGTTGGGCTGGACCTGCCAGCCGCAGAAGTCCTTGCCGCAGTAGGAGAGCTTGATGGAATAACGCATAACCGGATGCAAAATTAGTCAAATATATGGAAAGTGTAAACATCAAGGAGCTCAACGACCGCATCCAGAAAGAAAGCGCGTTCGTGGATCTCCTGTCGCTGGAGATGGGCAAGGTGATCGTCGGGCAGAAGCACCTGGTGGAGAACCTGATGATCGCGATGCTGGCCGATGGCCACATCCTGCTCGAAGGCGTGCCCGGCCTCGCCAAGACCCTGGCCATCAGCACGCTCTCGCGTGCGGTGGACGCCAAGTTCAGCCGGATCCAGTTCACCCCCGACCTCCTGCCGGCCGACGTGACCGGTACCCTGATCTACTCCCAGAAGAAGGAGCAGTTCGAGGTGCACAAGGGCCCGATTTTCGCCAACTTCGTGCTCGCGGACGAAATCAACCGCGCCCCCGCCAAGGTCCAGTCGGCCCTGCTCGAAGCGATGCAGGAGCGCCAGGTGACACTCGGGGACGAGACCTACAAACTCCCCGAGCCCTTCCTGGTGATGGCCACCCAGAACCCGATCGAGCAGGAAGGCACCTACCCTCTCCCGGAGGCCCAGGTGGACCGTTTCATGCTCAAGGTCGTGGTGGGATACCCCAAGAAGGAAGAAGAGAAGCTCATCATCCGGATGAACAACAGCGGCGAGTTCCCCCAGGCGCAGCGCGTGGTCTCGCCCGAGGACATCGTGCGGGCCCGCCAGGTGGTCCGCGAGGTCTATATGGACGAAAAGATCGAGCGCTACATCGTGGACATCGTCTATGCCACCCGCACCCCGGAGGATTACGGGCTGAAGGGCCTGAAGGACCTGATCTCCTTCGGCGGCTCGCCGCGTGCGAGCATCAGTCTCTCGCTGGCGGCCAAGGCCTATGCGTTCATCAAGCGCCGCGGCTATGTCATCCCCGAGGACGTGCGTGCCGTATGCCCGGAGGTGCTGCGCCACCGCATCGGCCTGACCTACGAGGCCGAGGCGGAGAACGTGACCCCGGAAGAGATCATCGAGCAGATCATCAATGCCGTCATCGTCCCGTAATACCAGTGCGACCGAGCTCCTGAAGAAAGTCAGGAAGATCGAGATCAAGACCAAGGCGCTCTCCCACCAGATTTTCGCCGGCGAGTACCATTCGGCCTTCAAGGGCCGAGGTATGGCTTTCAGCGAGGTGCGGGAGTACCAGTGGGGGGACGACGTGCGTTCCATGGACTGGAACGTGACGGCCCGCCTGCGAGCGCCTTATGTCAAGGTCTTCGAGGAGGAGCGCGAATTGACGGTCGTGCTGCTGGTGGACGTGAGCCGCTCCGGCCTGTTCGGCACGGCCGTGCAGACCAAGCGCGAGCGGATCGCCGAGATCGCGGCGGTGCTCTCGTTCAGCGCCATCCTCAACAACGACAAAGTGGGGGCGCTGTTCTTCTCCGACCGCGTCGAGAAGTTCATCCCGCCGGGAAAGGGCCGTTCACACCTGCTGCACATCATCCGTGAGATGCTGGAGCTCCAGCCCGTCTCGGACGGCACGGACATCGGTGCGGCGCTCAAGTTCCTGACCAACGCCCTCAAGAAGAAGTGCACCGCCTTCCTGCTGAGCGATATGCTCGATGCCGACGCCCAGGGCAATCCCCGCTATGAGGAGGCCCTCAAGGTGGCGGTGAACCGGCACGATCTCAGCGTGATCAAGGTCCACGACCCGCGCGAGCGTTCCCTGCCCGCGGTGGGCCTCGTGCACATCAAGGACAGCGAGACCGGCCGCGGCGCCTGGGTCGACACCGACAGCCGCAAGGTCCGCCTCGCCTATGAGCGCTGGTTCTCCGATCTCTCGGAGCGGGAGGCAAGTTTGTTCAACAAA
This sequence comes from Bacteroidales bacterium, assembly GCA_016290835.1. GTDB lineage: Bacteria > Bacteroidota > Bacteroidia > Bacteroidales > UBA932 > Cryptobacteroides. The sequence continues at coordinate 34,647 of JAEEVG010000007.1, forward strand.
TACCAGGTGGACCACGTGGACATTTCCACGGACGCCGATTACGTCAAGGGCCTGATGGCCCTGTTTGGCAGGAGATGAATGTGTTGATGCTCATATTGGCGGCGTTGCTGGACATCGTCCCGGCGGGGAAGGCCTCCCTGCGGCAGCTCCAGCCCCGCGATTCCATCCTGATCGCCGACCAGCTCGAATATGGTTTCCAGCTGGACAGCGTGCCGGCGGGGACCCCCATCCTCCTGCCGGACTTCAAGGATGTTTCCAACGACACGCTGACCCTCGTGCGGGGCTGGCAGCTCGATACGACCGCCCGCCTGCGGGTCCGTACCGGCGGACGCAAAGACCGTGAGGAACGCTTCAACATCCGGGGCAGCATCGTGATCGCCCCCTTCGAGGAGGGACACTACAGCCTTCCCCCCATCCCGGTGCTCTGCGGGCGGGACACCCTGCTCTTCGAGGCCCTGGAGATGGACGTGAAGACGATGCCGGTCGATACGGCCACCTTCGTCATCCACGACATCAAGGACCAGATCCGCTATCCGCTGACCCTGCGGGAACTCCTGCCGTGGATCGCGGCGGTCTGGCTGCTCGCCGTGCTGGTGATCTTCCTGATCTGCCTGGCGGATGCCCGGCGGCGGCGTGTCAAGGGGGTGGATGCGCCCCGGGATCCGGCCTACATCGTGGCGTTGCGTGCACTGGACAAGTGGCGCGGCGACAAGCACTGGGCGCCGGAGAAGCAGAAAGCGTTCTATTCGGGAATCACCGATACCCTGAAGATCTATATCGAAGACCGCTTCGGCATCGATGCGCCGGAGATGACCACCGCCGAGCTCTTTACCGCCCTCGAGGCGGCGGAGGACCTGCCGGCGGATCTCCGCGAGGAGCTGAAGGGCGTGTTCGAGTGCGCCGACTTCGTCAAATTCGCCAAGCACGTGGCCTCCGGGCAGGAGAATGCCCGTGCCCTGCCGACGGCCGTGCGCTTTGTCACTTCCACCTATCAGACTGCGCTTGAGGAGGAGCCGGAACAGGAGCATGAACTTTGAGTATCCCGCCCTCCTGTGGCTGCTTGCGGTGCCGCTGCTGCTCGTCGGACTCTACCTCTGGCGTGAACTCGCCGAGCGGCGTCCGCACCTGCGGGTTTCGACTGCGGCTCCCTGGCTGCAGGGCGGCGGAACGGCCCTCGCGGTGCTGCGCCACGTCCCCTTCGCCCTGCGCATCGCCGCACTGAGCCTGATCGTGGTCGCCCTGGCGCGGCCGCGTTCCTCGACCGAGGTGGAGAAGGTGGATACCGAGGGGATCGACATCGTCTTCGCGATGGACGTATCCTCGAGTATGCTGGCCCGGGACTTCAACCCCGACCGCATCAGCGCGGCCAAGGACATCGCCATCGAGTTCATCTCCCAGCGCCCCTCCGACCGGATGGGCATCGTGGTCTTCGCGGGCGAGAGCTATACGCAATGCCCCCTGACCACCGACCGCGCCACCCTCATCAACCTGATGAAGGAGGTGCAGACCGACCTGATCGAGGACGGTACCGCCATCGGCAACGGCCTTGCCACGGCGGTGGCCCGGATGATGGATTCCGAGGCGCCGAGCCGGGTGGTGATCCTGCTGACGGACGGTGTCAACAACAGCGGCGAGGTGGCCCCGCAGATGGCCGCCGAGATCGCCAAGACCTACGGCGTGCGGGTTTATACGATCGGCGTCGGAGCCAACGGGATGGCACCTTATCCGGTGATGACCCCCTGGGGCGTGGAAATGCAGAATGTCCCGGTGGAGATCGACGAGGAGCTGCTCAAGGACATTTCCTCGTCCACGGGCGGGCGGTATTTCCGGGCCACGGACAATACCAAACTCGCCGAGATTTATTCCGAGATCAACAAGATGGAGAAGGCCCGCACCTCGGTGGACAGCTTCCCCGTCTATAAAGAATTGTTCGGGCGTTTCGGCCTGGCGGCCCTCATCTGCCTGCTGCTCGAGCTTATCGTGGGACTTTTAATCAGGAGGTTGCCGTAATGTTGCTCTTTGCCAGACCCCAGTATTTGTGGCTGCTGCTGCTCGTGCCGGTGATCTTGATCGGCTATGCGCTGCTGCGCCGCCGCCGGAAGCGCCGCGTGCAGCGTTTCGGCGACGAGACGCTGGTCCGCGCGCTGATGCCCTCCTGGTCGTCCTCGAAAGGCTGGTGGCGCACCGCCCTGTTCTGCCTGGGCCTGGTCTGCTTCGCGATCGGCCTGAGCCGGCCGCTGATCGGCGCCAAGCTGGTGGAGCGGGAGACCAAGGGTGCGGAGATCATGATCTGCCTGGACGTGTCCAACTCGATGCTCGCACAGGATTATTCGCCGGACCGCCTGTCCCGGGCCAAGCTGGCGATCTCCCGCATCGTGGACAAGCTGCAGGGCGACCGGATCGGCCTCATCATCTTCGCTGGCACTTCCTTCGTTCAGCTGCCGATTACCACGGACTATGTGTCCGCCAAGATGTTCCTGAACTCCATCGACACCCAGTCGGTGCCGGTGCAGGGTACGGCCATCGGCGAGGCGATCCGGACGGCGGCCAAGGGTTTCAGCCTCCAGAGCGAGAAGAGCCGGGCGATCATCGTGATCACCGACGGCGAGAACCACGAAGACGACGCCGTGGACGTGGCGCGCCAGGTGGGCGAGACCGGCATCCGCATCTACACCATCGGTGTGGGCTCCGTGCAGGGCCAGCCCATCCCCAAGGACGGCGAGTTGATGAAGGACAAGGACGGCAACATCGTCGTGACCCGCCTCGACGAGGAGACGCTCAAGCGCATCGCCTCGGTCGGAAACGGCGCCTATGTCCACGCGGGCGGCGAGGAGTTCGGGCTCAATCCCATCCTCGACGAGATCCGCAAACTGGAGGACGAGCGCTTCAATTCGGTGGTCTTCGAGGAGTATGACGAGCAGTATATGTATTTCTTCGCCGCGGCGCTGTTCTTCTTCGTGCTGGAGATGCTCCTCGGCGAACGCAGGCCCAAAAAGAGATTGTTCGAATGAAAAGATATGGTTTTACGCTCCTGCTGCTGATGCTCTGCAGCCTGTCCGCCTTCGCCCAGGTGGATAAGCATGACGTCCGCGCCGGGAACCGCAAGTTCCGCAAGGATCGTTTCAAGGAGGCGGAGATCGACTATCGCAAGGCGGCGGTCAAGGATTCCACCTCGCTGGCGGCGCAGTATAACCTGGCCTCGGCCCTGTACCGCCAGCAGGACTATGCCGGCGCCACCCAGGCGCTCGCCACGGTGAAGGAGCGGCCGGACCTGCCGGCCCGGTATCATTTCAACACGGGCGACGCGGCCTGCCGGCAGAAAGACTGGCAGGCGGCCGTGGACGCTTTCAAGGCGGCCCTGCTCCTGGACCCGGGCGATCTGGAGGCCAAGGAGAACTACATCTACGCCAAGAAGATGCTCGAGAACCAGCAGGGCGGCGGTGGCGGCGCCCAGGACCAGGATCAACAGCAGCAGAATCAAGATCAGGACCAGGACCAGAACCAGAACCAGGACCAGGACCAGAACGATCAGCAGCAGAACCCTGACCAGGATCAGGATGATCAGCAGGACCAGCAGGACCAGCAGAATCAGGAGCCCCGGATCTCCCCCCAGCAGGCACAGCAACTGCTCCGCGCCATCCAGGCCAAGGAACGGGAGACCCAGGACAAGGTGAACAAGGAGAAGGCGGCGCTGCTGAAGTCCCGTCAGAAAGAAAAGAATTGGTGATGAAGAAATTGACAGCATTTCTCGCGGCCCTGGGGCTTGCCCTGGCCGCCTACGGCCAGACCTCCATCAAGGTCCAGGCGCCGAATCTCGTCGGCGTGAACGAACAGTTCAACGTGACCTTCATCGTCAGCGGCGACCACGCGCCGACCGATTTCCAGTGGGAGGTCGGGAATGATTTCCAGCTGGTGTGGGGCCCGCAGAAGGGCACGTCCACCTCGGTCAGCATCGTGAACGGCAAGAGCACCCGCTCTTCGCAGACCACCTATACCTATGTCCTGCTCCCGAAGAATACCGGCCGCTTCCAGCTCGCCGCCGCCGAGGCGACGGTCCGGGGAGAGAAACTGAGCTCCTCCCGCCCGACCGTGGAGGTCGTGACCGACGGGGCCGCCGCCCAGGACCAGGGCCAGGGGCAGGGCGGTCAGGGGGGCCGGGGCTCGCAAGGCGCCCAGGGTGCCGCCCAGACCGGTACGGTCTCCTCGGACGATCTGTTCCTGCGCCTGTCTTTCAGCAAGCGCGACGTGATGGTGGGTGAATCGCTCACGGCTACCCTCAAGCTCTACCAGCGGGTCAACATCGCGGGCTTCGAGGATGCCAAGTTTCCGGATTTCAACGGATTCTGGAGCCAGGAAGTCCAGGCTCCGACCAACATCGAGTTCCGTCGGGAGAACCTCGGCGACAAGATCTACAACACCGCCGTGCTCCGCAGCTGGAACCTCGTGCCCCAGCGCGCCGGAGAGATCAAGGTAGACGGAGCCGAACTGGTGTGCCTGGTCAATATTCTCACCCCACGTCCTTCGACAGGCAGCATCTTCGACTCCTTCTTCCAGGATGACTACCAGACCATACGCAAGCGGATCTCCACCGCACCCGTGACCATCCGCGTGAGCAGCCTGCCCGCCGGGGCTCCGGCCTCGTTCGGAGGCGGTGTGGGCTCGTTCAAGATGAGCGCCGCGCTCACACGTGATTCGCTCGTGACCCACGACGCCGCTTCGCTGCGGGTGACCGTGACCGGTACCGGCAACCTCTCCCTGCTCGAAGCCCCGAAAATCAGTTTTCCGCCGGATTTCGAGGTCTATGACGTCAAGATCTCCGACGTCTCGGGTGGCAAGGTGTTCGAATACCCCTTCATTCCGCGCAGCTACGGCGATTTCACCATTGGTCCCGTTCAGTACAGCTATTTCGACATCGGATCCCGGAAATACGTGACCCTCGAGAGTCCCGCGCTCCCGATCAAGGTCGGCCGGGGCAGCGGCGAGACTCCTTCCGGCGGCGCCGTCCAGGTGGCTCCGGGCGTGAACCGCAAAGATGTGCGGGACGTGGGCAGCGACATCCGCTTCATCGCCACCAAGACACCTTCGCTCGTCCCGGTGGGACATTTCTTCGTGGGCTCGACCGCCTTCTGGATCCTCTGCGCACTGCTGCTCGCGCTCGCTGCAGCCCTCTGGGCGGCCTTGCGCAAACTGGCCGCACGACGCTCCGACGTGGTGGGCACCAAGAGCCGCGGGGCCACCAAGATGGCCCGCAAACGCCTCGCGCAGGCCGGAGGCTTCCTCAAGAGCGACCTTTATTCCGCTTTCTATGAGGAGCTGCACCGGGCCCTGCTGGGATTTGTCTCCGACAAACTCAACCTCGATGCCTCCGATATGTCCAAGGAAAACATCTCCGCCCGCCTCGTGCAGGACGGTGTGCCCGAGGGGCTGGCGGCCGACTTCGTCTCTCTGATCGACGCCTGCGAATATGCCCGCTATTCCCCGGATGCGGGTCACGAGGCGATGAATACCCATTTTGAGAAGGCGGTCGGCGTGATCTCCGCCATCGACGAAAGTATGAGAAGAGTACGCAAGAGTCCCGGCGGGGCCGCCGCCCTGCTCCTGCTCTGCCTGCTGCTGCCCGCGCACCGGGCGGCGGCCCAGCAGACGGCATACACCGATTCCCTCTGGACGGCCGGCGTGACCGCCTATACCGACGGCGACTGGGCCGGGGCCGCCAAGGCCTGGACGGCCCTGCGGGCGGCCGGGCTGGAATCGCCCGAACTGTATTACAATCTCGGCAACGCCTGTTTCAAGCAGGACGACCTCGCCCACGCCATCCTCAACTACGAGCGTGCGCTCAAGCTCGACCCGTCCTATTCGGATGCGCGCTTCAACCTTGAGTTCGCGCAGGGTTTCGTGCAGGACAAGATCGAGGCCGTGCCGGAATTCTTCCTGGAACAGTGGGGCCGCAAGGCCTGCTGGCTGCTGCCTTCGGATACCTGGGCGGTGCTCTTCGTGGTGCTGCTCGCCGTCTGCCTGGGCTGCGTGCTGCTCTTCCTGCTGGGCGGCCGCACGGGCGTCCGGCGCACCGGCTTCATCTGCGCCATCGTCGCGCTGGTGCTCGCGCTGCTCTGCCTGGATTTCGCCTTCTGGCAGCGGACGGACTACCGCAAGGCGGACGGCGCCATCGTGACGCGGCCCGTGACCACGGTGCAGAGTTCCCCGGGCCGTGATTCGGCCAAAGACCTCTTCGTGCTCCACGAGGGCACCAAGGTCAAACTCCTCGACGAGGTGGGCAGCTGGCGCAATATTGAACTTGCCGACGGCCGCCAGGGCTGGCTCCCCGCCGAAGACCTCGAAGTCATCTGAGCAGCCTCCTTAAAACGATATGATTATGAAACGCCTGCTTCCCCTACTGCTTCTCTCCCTGCTGCCGCTCCTGCCGTTGCATGCGCGCAGCCAAAAGACGCGCGAGCTCAGCATCGAGATTTCCATCAACCCCGCCGGCGACGCCGTGGTCCACGAACACTGGGACGTGGACACGGGCGACGAGATATCCGAGTGGTACCTGGTCCGCAAGAACCTCGACAACATCCGCATCTCCGGTTTCCGGGTGTATGATGGCGAAGAGCCCCTGGAGGACGACGGGGAATGGGAGGTGGACCGGACCCGGGAAGAGAAGGCCGGCCGCTACGGGATCGTCCACGATGCGGACGGCCTGGAGCTCTGCTGGGGCATCGGGGAACCCGGTGACCATCTTTTCCACGTCCGTTATGTGATGGAGCGCGCCGTCGAATCGCTCCACGACTTTGACGTCCTCCGCCTGCAGGTCGTATCGCCCGGACTGGCCTCCCCGCCGGAGCACCTGCGCATCCGCATCCAGGCGGACCAGGCCCAGCTCGACACGGCTTCGACCCATTTCTGGGGCTTCGGCTTCAAGGGGAAATCCTCCGTGGAGGATGGTGCGATCGTGTTCGAATCGTCGGAGGCCCTGGACCCGGATAACTACGCGGTCGTGCTGCTGCGCTTCGTCAAGGGCCTGTTCGACTCGCCGACCGTGCTGGATATCGATTTCCAGGAGGTCCTGGACCAGGCGATGGAAGGCGCCTTCTTCGGCGAGAAGAAAGAAAAAGATCCCGTGGGAACGGCCATCGCCTTGATCCTCACGGCCCTGGCGATGTATTTCCTGTTCATCCGGCCCTTCGTCCGCGCCTTCCGGAAAGCCTTCCTCAAACTTGGATTCAAGCCCAAGGAGGCCCCGTGGTTCCGCGACGTCCCCTTCGCGGGCGACCTGCAGATGGCCGACTACATCCAGTCGAGAAGCAAATCCAAACCCGAGAGCGGCGGCCTGCCGCTGGCGATGATCCTCCGCCTGGTGCGCCTGGGCTGCCTGGGCGTGACCCGCGAGGCCGAAGGCGCCACCGTGCTCTCCTTCACGGACCGGAACCTGGACCAGGCCTCTCCCGCCGAGCGGGAGCTCTACGAAATGCTCAAGGAGGCTTCCGGGTCGGATATCCTCCTGCAGGACAAGGAGTTCTCCGAGTGGGCCAAGGCGAACGAGGAGAAACTGTATGAGTGGTCCACCCGGATGAGCACCGAGGGTGCCGAAGCCTTGGGCAACCAGCATTTCCTCGACCTGAAAAAGTTCTCCCTGACCCCCAAGGGCCGCACCGAGGCGATGCACCTGTTCGGGCTCAAGAATTTCCTCTCGGACTTCACGCTGCTGGATGTGCGGGAGGCCGCGGAGACCACGCTCTGGCAGGAATATATGGTCTACGGCGCCCTGTTCGGCATCACCGACCGGGTGGCCCGGCAGCTCAAGGACATCGATCCCGCGCTCTTCAAGAAGACCTTCAACTGCGATTACAACGACTACACCTCCGTGGTGGCGGCCAGCCAGACCATGGCCCGCACGATGGACTCCGCCGTACGCAATGTGGCTTCGCATCTCGGCACGGACGTCTCTGCCGTGAGTGGCACGGGCGGCTCCATCTCCCTGGGCGGAGGCGGCGGCTTCCACGGCGGCGGCTTCGGCGGCGGCGGGCGCTGATGCGCGTTATTCTCCTCTGATCAGAATCGGCTCCAGATCGGGGTCGAACGGCTCCTCGGGCTCGTTGAAGGGCTCGAGGAAGGGGTTGCTCCGACGCTCCTGCCCGATGGTGGAAGCGGGGCCGTGGCCGGGGAAGATGCGGGTCGCGGGGTCGAGCAGGATCAGGCGTTCCATGATGGAACGGATCTCGTCGTCGTAGTCGCTGAAGCGGAAATCCGTACGGCCGATCGATCCGGCGAAAAGCGTGTCGCCGGTGAACAGGATGCCCGCGCTGCGCTCGAGCCAGCACACCCCGCCGGGCGTATGCCCGGGCGTGGCGATGGCTTCCAGCTGCATCCCGGCGAGGGTCAGGACCTGCCCGTCCTCTACGTCCGTGGTCCGGAAACGGATTCCGGGGACGTCCAGCCCCAGGCGCCGGGCCATGTCCGCGCTGTAGGGGAGTACGACCTGTTCGGCGGGGTGCATAAAGACCGGGATGCCGTACCGTTCCTGGAGGGGCTCCACGCCGAAAATATGGTCGAAATGGCCGTGGGTGAGCAGGATGGCCTCGGGGGTGAGGCCCTCCCGGGCGAGCAGTTCCTCGAGGCCCTGCCGCTCGGCGTTTCCGTAGCAGCCGGGATCGATGAGCACGCACCGTCCCGGAGTGCCCCAGACCACGTAGGAGCGTTCCTGGAGGAGATTGAAAGTGAGGGGGCGGATGTTGAACATTTCTTTGACGCTTGCAGTGGCAAAATTACAAAACTTGTATTAAATTTGTATGATAGCACTAAAATGAAATGCACATCGGTATAGCAGGAAACATCGGCTGCGGCAAGACCACCCTCACCCGCAAACTTGCTGAGCACTATGGCTGGACCCCGAAATTCGAGTCCGTGACCTACAATCCCTATCTGGAGGACTACTACAAGGACATCCCCCGCTGGTCCTACAACCTGGAGACTTATTTCCTCGCGCAGCGATTCCGCGACGTCCTGGAGATCGCCCGTTCCGAGGACGTGATCATCCAGGACCGCACCCTCTTCGAGGGCGTGGAGATCTTCGTGGCCAACAATCACGCCCTGGGCAACCTGTCCGACCGTGACTACGACACCTACATGCAGCTTTTCCACCTGATGATGTCGATGGTGAACCCGCCGGATCTGCTCATCTACCTGCGCTGCAGCGTGCCGCACCTGGTGGCCCAGATCCAGAAACGCGGGCGGGACTACGAGCAGACGATGAGCCTGGAATACCTGACCGGCCTGAACGAGCGCTATGAGAAATGGATCGCGGATTACAAGGGGCGGCTCCTCGTGATCGACGCCGATCAGCTGGACTTCGAGAACCGGCCCGAAGACTTTGCCCTCATCACGGACAAGATTGACGCCGAACTGTATGGACTATTCAAATAAATCAATTAACTTTGTCATTTCTAAATAGAGAGATATGCACATTGCGATAGCAGGAAATATCGGCAGCGGAAAGACCACGCTCACCAAGATGCTGGCCGCCCACTATGGATGGATCCCCCGGTTCGAATCCGTAGACTTCAATCCCTATCTGTCCGATTTCTACGAGGACATGGAGCGCTGGTCTTTCAACCTCCAGATCTATTTCCTCAACAAGCGTTTCAAGGATGTCGTGGAGATCGCCAAGACCGACGACGTGATCATCCAGGACCGCACCATCTACGAGGATGCGCGTATCTTCGCCCCCAACCTGCACGACATGGGCCTGATGAGCACCCGCGACTTCGAGAACTACTCGGATCTCTTCGAGCTGATGATGTCGCTGGTGGGCAATCCCGACCTGTTGATCTACCTCCGTTCCAGCATCCCCAACCTGATCGCCCAGATCCAGAAGCGGGGCCGCGAATATGAGAAGAGCATCCGCATCGACTACCTGACCGGCCTCAACGAGAAATACGAGAACTGGATCAAGGACTATCCCGGCAACCTGCTCATCATCGACGCCGACAACATCAAATTCGGCAACAATCCCGAGGACTTCGCCAAGGTCACCGATATGATCGACGCCCAGCTCTACGGCCTTTTCACACCTGACAAAAAAGAAATCTATGGAGAATAAAGCCCGTCCGACCCTGATCGACTTCGTCGAGAAATATACCCATCAGTTCCCCGACCACACCTACCTTCGCGAGAAGGTGGACGGGGTCTGGAAGGAGATCACCCAGGAGCAGACCCGCCAGACGGCCTACCGCATCGGCGCCGGCCTGATGGCCCTGGGCCTGGAGAAGGGAGACAAGATTGCCCTGCTGTCCGAGAGCCGCTCGATGTGGATTCTCGCCGAGATCGGCGCCCTGTATGCCGGCGCCACCGACGTGCCCCTGTCCGTCAACCTCGGGGCCGACGCCGACCTGATCTTCCGTATCACCCATTCCGAGTCCAAGTGGATTTATGTGTCGGGCAACCTCCTGCCCAAGATCCGCAAGATCCTGCCCGCCTGCCCGGACGTGCAGAAAGTCATCGTCTTCGACGACACGGCCTTCAGTTTCGACACCCTGGAAGAGAAGGAAATCCGGATGTCCGAGGTCCAGCGGCTGGGCGAGGCCTTCCTGCAGGAGCACGAGGCGGACTTCGTAGCCCGCTACCAGTCCATCGGTCCCGACGACTACGCCAACATCAGCTACACCTCCGGCACCACCGCCGATCCCAAGGGCATCCTGCTCACGCACCGCAACTACACGGCCAACGTGGCCCAGGGCAACAGCGTGATCACCATCGGGGAGAACGACGTGATGCTGATCATCCTCCCGCTCGACCATTGCTTCGCCCACGTGGCGGGTATGTATACGATGATGTTCTACGGCGGCTCCATTGCGTTCGTCCCCATCGGCAAGAACGCCCTCGCCACCCTCAAGAACGTCCCCGTGGCCATCCGCGAGACGCGTCCGCACGTGATGCTGTCCGTGCCCGCCCTGGCCCGCAATTTCAAGAAGAATATCGAGAACGGCATCAAGGCCAAGGGTCCCAAGGTGGAGAAGCTCTACAATTTCGCCCTCCGCAACGCCATTGCCTACAACAAGGAATACTACAACCGCGGCGGCCTGCTGGACTGCTGGCGCAAGCCCCTGATGTGGATCTTCGACAAGCTCATCTTCAAGAACGTCCGTGAGAGTTTCGGTGGGCGGATGAAGTTCTTCGTGGGCGGCGGCGCCCTACTCGACATTGAGCTCCAGCGCTATTTCTGCGCCGTAGGGATGCCGATGTTCCAGGGCTACGGCCTGACCGAGGCTACCCCGATCATCTGCGCCAATTCCCCGGGACACGCGATCTTCGGTTCTTCGGGCCGCATCGTCCGCCCGATGGACTGCATCATCTGCGACGACCAGGGCAAGGAAGTCCCCATCGGACAGAAAGGCGAGATCGTGGTCCGCGGCGAGAACGTGATGGCCGGCTACTGGAAGAATCCCAAGGCCACGGCCGACACGGTCATCGACGGCTGGCTGCACACCGGCGACATGGGCTACATCTGCCCCTTCGACACCGATTTCCTCTATGTCACGGGCCGTTTCAAATCCCTGCTGATCTCTTCGGACGGCGAGAAATACAGCCCGGAGGGCTTCGAGGACAGCCTCCCGGAGGTGTCCAAATATGTCTCCCAGGTGGTCCTGCACAACAACCAGAACCCGTACACGATCGTACTCATCGTCCCGGATAAAGAGGCGCTCGCCGACTTCGTGAAGAAGGAGGGGCTCGACCCCGCTTCGGCCGAAGGCAAAGAGGCCATGCTCAAGAAGATCCAATCCGAGATCGATACCTATAAGACGGGCGGTCCGCACGCCGACCTCTTCCCCGACCGCTGGCTGCCCGCCGCCGTGGTCATCTGCGACGAACCGTTCACCATCGCCAACCAGATGATGAATTCCACGATGAAGGTCGTCCGCCGCAAAGTCGAGGAGCACTACGCCGACCGCATCGCCTATGCCTATACGGCGGAAGGCAAGCAACTGCTCAATCCCCGCAATCTCGCATCCCTCTAGGACAAACTAAAACCAAAGTCATAAGAATATGGAAAAGAAAAAAATCAACATGGTGGCAGTCGTGACGATGTGTTTCATCTTCGCGATGATTTCCTTCGTCACCAACATGGGTGCTCCTTTCGGCAACATCTGGGGAGAGCACTTCCCCTTTGCCAAGGCGTGGGGCAACCTGATGAACTTCGCGGCTTACCTGTTCATGGGTATTCCGGCCGGCAAGATGCTCATCAAGTACGGCTACAAGAAGACGGCGCTCATCGCCCTGATCGTCGGAATCGTGGGATTATTGATTCAATATCTTTCCAGCCTGGCGGGTGCCGGGACGGAGGTGTTCGTGTATAAGAACTACGCATCGACCGCGTGGGTGGACGGTGTCAAACAGACGACGACCCAGGATATCCACGTGACCCTGAACCTGTTCATCTACCTGCTGGGCGCCTTCATCTGCGGCTTCTGCGTGTGCATGCTCAATACCGTCGTGAACCCGATGCTGAACATCCTCGGCGGCGGTGGCAACCGCGGCAACCAGTTCATCCAGATCGGCGGCACCTGCAATTCCCTGACCGCCACGCTCACTCCGCTCCTGACCGGCCTGCTGGTCGGCGAGGTGACCAAGGATACGAGCATGAGCGCCGTGGCTCCGCTGCTGTTCATCGGCATCGCGGTGTTCGCGATTTCCTTCTTCATCATCCGTGGCGTCAAGATTCCCGAGCCCACCCTGGGCAAGGAGCAGCAGAAGTTCGAGCACAGCCCGCTGGCCTTCCGTCACTGCCTGCTGGGCGTGATCGCCATCTTCTTCTATGTGGGTATCGAGATCGGTATCCCGATGGAGCTGAACTTCTATGTCACGGACTTCACCAAGGGTTCCGCCGCCGTCGGCGGCACGCTGGCCGCTGCCTACTGGCTGCTGATGATGATCGGCCGCGCCGGCTCCAGCGCCATCTCCGGCAAGGTTTCCACCAAGGTGCAGCTGGCCGTGGTCTCCGCCCTGGCCATCGCTCTCTTGCTCATCGCCATCTTCATGCCTGAGACCTCGACCTTCACCATGAGCGGCAAGGCCGTTCCCGTGAAGTGCATCTTCATCGCGGCGTGCGGTATCTGCACCTCCATCATGTGGGGTGGCATCTTCAACCTTTCCGTCGAGGGGCTCGGCAAGTACACCGAGGCCGCCAGCGGCATCTTCATGACCCTCGTGGTCGGCGGTGGTATCATGCCGCTGATCCAGGAAGCCATGGCGAACTCCCCGAAGATCGGCATCATCAACAGCTACTGGCTGGTGATCGCGATGCTCGCCTACATCCTCTACTATGCGCTGATCGGGTGCAAGAATGTCAACAAGGACATCCCGGTAGAATAATCCTATGGACGGAATCAACAAACAATTCGTAGTCGGTGTCGACGTCGGTGGCCAGACCTCCAAGATCGGCCTCGTGGATGCCCGCGGCGACGTTCTCTTCCAGAACGTGATCCGCACGGACATCTATGGGGAGGACGCCGAAGCCTATATCAAAGACCTCGCCGCCGCCATCAAGACCTGCGTGGAGCAGGGCGGTAAGCAGATGGAAGAAATCCGCGGTGTGGGCGTAGGCGCTCCGAACGGCAACTACTACACCGGCGAGATCGCCTTCGCGCCCAATATCGTCTGGGCCGCCGGCCATTCGGTACCTTTCGCCAAGCTCCTGAGCGAGGCGCTGGACGGGATGCCCGTGTCCCTGACCAACGATGCCAATGCGGCGGCCGTGGGCGAGATGGCCTACGGCGCGGCCCGCGGCATGAAGCACTTCATCATGATCACCCTCGGCACCGGTGTCGGCAGCGGCATCGTCGTCGACGGCAAGGTGCTTTATGGCAGCGACGGCTTCGCCGGCGAACTCGGGCATACCTGCGTCGAGCGCAAGAACGGACGTCCCTGCGGCTGCGGCAAGACCGGTTGCCTGGAGGCGTACTGCTCCGCGATGGGCATCGCCCGCACGGCGCGGGAGTGGCTGGAGGCGACGGACGAGCCGTCCCTGCTCCGCGATCTGGACAAGATCACGTCCAAGGACATCTTCGACGCCGCCAAGGCCGGGGATGCCATGGCCCTGCGGCTCTTCGAGTACACGGGGACCATCCTGGGGCGGAGCTTCGCCGATTTCGTGGCATTCAGCGCCCCGGAGGCCATCGTGCTCTTCGGCGGCCTGGCCCGTGCGAAGGAGTTCCTCTATGAGCCGATGAAGCGTGCGATGGATGACAATCTCCTCAAGATATGGAAGGGCAAGGTCCAGATCGTGTTCTCCCAGCTGAAGGAGTCCGACGCCGCCATCCTCGGCGCCTCCGCCCTGGCGTGGGAATTATAGAAACATATTAACAACTTAATATTCAAGATGAAAGCAAACAAGATTTTTGCAGTCCTGTTGATCGGACTTGCAGTAGCGGCTTGCAACAGCAAGCCGGCCGGGGAAGTGCTCCCCAAAGAATTCCAACCGTCCCGTGCGCAGATCGACTCCGTGAGCTACCTGCTCGGCATCAATTTCGGTTCTTTCCTGACCAGCTATGATTTTGGCAAGGATCTCAACTATGGCCAGATCGTGAGCGGCATGAAGGATTTCGTCAATGCCGAGGGCAATCCGATGGATCCTGATTTCGCCAAGCAGTTCAAGATCGATCCCAACACGATGAACGATCTGTTCAACAACTATCTGGAGAAGCGCCAGAGCGGTGTGGCCCTGGCCAACAAGGATAAGGGCGAGAAGTTCCTCGCCGCCAATGCCAAGAAGGCCGGCGTGCTGACCACCGAGTCCGGTCTGCAGTACAAGGTCATCGAGCCGGGCAACGATGTCAAGCCGGGTCCCCAGGACACCGTGTGGGTGCACTACAAGGGCACGCTCATCGATGGTACCGTGTTCGACGAGGTCCCTGCCGAAGAGGAGCCTATCAACTTCACGCTCAACCGCGTCGTTCCGGGTTGGAGCGAGGGTCTGCAGCTGATCGGCGAGGGTGGCAAGATCGAACTCTACATCCCGTCCGAGCTCGGTTATGGCGAGCAGGGCAACAACGCCATCGCCCCCAACTCCGTGCTGGTGTTCAATGTCGATCTGCAGAAGGTCGGCAAGTACGTCGCGCCGGAGGAGTAGTTTAACCTCGACACACTCCGAAAGGCCCGCAGCACCCGCTGCGGGCCTTTTTTCGGCTCGCGCCTTCCGCCTGCTCTGCTGCTGTCTTTCCGGGCCGGGGACCGCGCCTCCGTCTCGGCGTCCATCCTCGCTCCCCGCACCGCGAGGACCGGATCCGGCGGGGCGGATCCTGCTGCGGCTGAGCCTTCGCCGGAGGCCGGTCTCCCCGCCGGGACAATGCGGATCTGACGCCCGTTTCTGCGTGCCAAACAATTGTTTGATAATCAATTAGAACTGAAAACTCGGGTATCGTTTTCGAATACCCGGGTTTTCAGTTCTGGCTCAGTATCAACACTTTCCTTGGCACACCCTTACGCGCGTATCCTCTTCAATATCAAAACGATACCCTATTTTTGCAACACATTGATTACAAAGGCTGATGTTTTGCCCCGGGGCTATTTCTGTTTTTGTTGATCAACAGTAAGTTCTGAAACCGCTCAATTTTTGCCGCCAAAGGGCGGCCGTCCCGGGGCGCCACCGCCGAGCATTACGTGGCTCGGCATCGATTTTGGCCATTTTCGGTCCAACCCCCGGTTTTAAAACGGGGGGTCGCGCCGATAACTGCGTTTTTCGACGCCAGCGATAAAAAATTGAATCGGTTGGCGCGAGGAGATCCCCGGTCGAGCCGGGGATGACGAGGGGGTTGTGAACGGGGTGAAACGCAGTGAGCGGATCAGGGGGCAGCGCTCCCTCAAGTCCGGTTCGGTCCTCCCGCCGGGAGGAAAGCCTGTAAGGAGGGATGAGAGGGGTAGTAGTCATAGGTGTGGAGCCAGACTTGATCATCACGGCTTTTTTGTGTGTTTTTTATTGTTTATTTTGTAACAGTTGCCTGCATTTTTCGTCTATACTAATAGATGAGAGGCTGATGATGGATTTCCTGACTTCTGCATACCTGTCCCTACGGGATCTGCTCCGCGGCCGTGCGCAGCGGATCACGGGCCGCCCCGATGAGGCGGAGGATGCCCTGCAGGAGGCTTTCTACCGGCTTTGGGCCCGCAAGTATGTGATCGGGTCGGAGCGGGAGGCGCTCGGGATTGTCCGACATATCATCGAAGAAGCACTCACGCCGACCCAGCGGTATATTCTGGAGCGCAAGCAATTCTGACGAGTTATGAAAAGGAGTTTATTCATTTTGGCGGCCGTGGCGCTGTGTGCGTGCGGTCCGGAAGGCGGGGAGCGCGTGGTGGATATCAGCAACGCGGTGCCGGGGGATCTGGAAGAGGTCGCGACTTCCTGGGAGCTGGTGGCGCTGGATGAGCGGGAGGTCCCGCTGGCGGAGGTCTCCGATGTGAAACGCTACGGGGACAGGATTTTTGTCAAGTCCGGCGTAGATTTCAGCCTGTCGTCCCATCCCAAAATCTATATGGTGGAGGGCGGGCGCGTCGCCGGCGTGCTGGATGCCTATGGCCGCGGGTCGGGCGAGTACCAAAGTCTGGAATCCTTTGCGTATTGCCCCCAGACTGCTGAACTGATCATCAATGATCGCAGACTCAAGGGCTTCCGGCGTTACCGGGTCCCGGAACTGACCTGGGTTTCGGATGAGCCGGCGGGCCGGTATTTCCAAACGTTCGAGACCCTGGATGCGACCCACAGCGTCATCGCCCTCGAGCCGGACGGGGATGAGCCGGGCGGTCCGGCCATCTGGAACCACGCCGAGGGAAAAGTGGACTATTTCGAGGAGGTGGAATCGCGCCTCCTGGCGGAGAGTTTCGGTGCCCTGCGGATGACCCGGGAGCCGGGCGGGAAGGTGCTGGTGGGCGTGATGGGCCGGGAAACGGCTATCCGGCGTGCGAGCGCATCCGGATTCGAGCCGGCGGGCGGGGTGTCTTTCAAGCCGGATCCTTTCGCGCCGTTCTGGGATGAGACCGATGAGCAGAAAGCTTATCAGGCATTCGTTTCAGTTATGGAGAGCGGCGGGGAATTCGGCATAGGCGCAGATGCGCCGCTGGTCTCCGGGAACAAATTGGCCTTCTGGTATCTCGCAACGGTCGAAGAAGGCCCGGAAGATGGCTGGCGCCCGGCCGTCTGGACGCCGCAGGGCTCCAGGACCTGGTCCGAATTGCGGGTCGAAGGCTATCCCGAGCCGCTGCGGATCGTCGGGTCCGGGGAAGGGCAGTGGTGCTCGGTGTTGCTGCTGGAACTGCTGGAGGATGTGCCGGCTCCGAAGGGGAAACTCTACCCCAAATTACGCGAACTCGCAGCACAGGGCTGCGAGACGGTGTTGTTGTTCTATTCGGTGATTTAGGGGTTCAGGACTCGTCGGCGTCGTAGATGATTTCTTCTTCGTCTTTGTCGTCGTCTTCGTCCTCCTCATCCTCGTCGTCGAAGTCTTCGTCATCTTCGTCGTCGTCCTCACCCCGGAAAGATTCTCCCGGGAGGCGGCGACGCTCGTCCGGCAGGTCCTCGAAGGCGACATAGCCGTTCTCGAACTCCTGGGGGATGGGGCCCTTGGTCTCGATGACGCGCGGGGAGGCGGTGAATTCTTTCGCTTCTCCCTCGAACGTGATGATCACGCTCTTCTTGGATGCGATGTCGTAGAAATACACGAAACTGGCTACGCCGGCTTTGATGGTGTCGGAGATGGTCACATTGTCCACCGCACCGTACCCGATGTCCATCAGGGCGTAACGGGCGAGCACGCCGCCGTCCGCGTCGAGCGCTTTGAAGAGAATGGGCTGATCCATCGGGAATTCGAGGTCCGCACGCAACTGCTTATGGAAGGTATAGAGGGAGTTCTCGCCATTGACGAGATAGACCCTGTAGAAGCCTTTGATGCCGGCCAGCGTGACTCTGTATCTGTAATTCATATTGCGAAGATAACAATTATTCACTAATTTTGATTCGCCGATGAGTGCAAATGATACATACAAAAGCATAGCAGAGCCAAGCGAGGGCCTCTTTCGCGACAATGGAAGCCGCTTCATCGCCAAGGCCTATCCGGTGGAGGACGAGGCCCGGGTCAAGGAGATCGTCGCCGCCCTGCGCAAGGAATATCACGACGCCCGGCACCATTGCTATGCCTACCGCATCGGCCTGGACGGGTCCGCCTGGCGCGCCAGCGACGACGGCGAGCCCTCCGGCTCGGCCGGCCGGCCCATCCTGGGCCAGATCGACGCGGCGGGCCTGAGCGACGTGCTCGTGGTGGTGGTCCGCTATTTCGGCGGCATCAAACTCGGCATCCCGGGCCTGATCCGGGCCTACAAGACCTCCACCGCCGACGCGCTCTCGCACGCGTGCGTTGTGGATAAGGTGGCGGGGCGATGGATCGCCCTGCGATTCTCTTACGAGAGCCTGCCCGCCGTGATGAAAGTGGTCAAGGACCTGGGCCTCCCGCAGCGGGGCCAGGACTTCGGGGCCGAATGCGGGATGGAGGTCCGCGTGCGCGCTTCGCTCGAAGCGGACTTTTTGGAACGTATCGAAAAAATAGGTATCTTTATCGTCTAAAACCATACTGACAAAACAATGGGCAAGAAACACATTTTCAACGCCGGGCCGTGCCTGCTGCCGCAGGTGGCCATCGACAACGCCATCGAGGCCCTCAAAGATTTCAAGGGCACCGGCGTTTCCCTGATTTCCATTTCCCACCGCACCAAGGGCTGGGATGAAGTGATGGACGAGTGCCGCGCACTCTGGAAGGAACTGCTCCACATCCCGGAGGGCTACGAAGTGGTCTTCCTGGGCGGCGGCGCCTCCCTCGGGTTCCTTTACGTGGCGATGAACTACCTCGAGAACAAGGCGGGGTACCTGGAGACCGGTGTCTGGGCCAAGAAGGCCCTCAAGGAGGCCAAGGGCCTGGGCAATGCCTTCGCCGTGGCCAGTTCCGCCGACAAGAACTATTGCTACATCCCGAAAGGATATGAGATCCCGGCCGATCTCGACTATTTCCATATCACGACCAACAACACCATCTACGGCACGGAGATCCGCGAGGATATCGACTGCCCCGTTCCCCTGATCGCGGATATGTCTTCGGACATCCTGTCCCGTCCCGTGGACGTGAGCAAGTACGCCCTGATCTATGGCGGCGCCCAGAAGAATGCCGGTCCTGCCGGCGTGGCCTTCGCTATCATCAAGACGGACAGCCTGGGCAAGGTCAGCCGCTATCTGCCGACGATGCTCGACTACCGCACCCATATCGACAAGCTCTCGATGTTCAACACCCCGCCGGTCTTCTCCATCTTCGTGATGAACGAGACCCTCAAGTGGCTCAAGGGCATCGGCGGCGTCGAGGCCATCCACAAGATCAACGTCAAGAAGGCCGAGACCCTCTATGCGGAGATCGACCGCAATCCGCTCTTTGTCGGCACCGCCGCCAAGGAGGACCGCTCCATCATGAACATCTGCTTCGTGATGGCTCCGGGCCACGAGGATCTGCAGGACGAGTTCCTGAAGTTCGCGGTCGCCCGGGACATCGTGGGCATCAAGGGTCACCGTTCGGTGGGCGGCTTCCGCGCCTCCACCTACAACGCCTGCACCCAGGAGGATGTCGAGGCCCTCGTGGCCGCGATGCAGGATTTCGAGAAACTCCATGTCTAGCCGCGCCATGAAAGTCCTTGTCGCCACCCAGAAGCCCTTTGCGGCCGCAGCGGTCGCGGGCATCCGCCAGATTGTGGAGGACGCGGGCTACGAGCTCGCCCTGCTGGAGAAATACGCCGGCCAGGCCGACCTGGTCGCCGCCGTCGCCGACGCCGATGCGCTGATCGTCCGTTCGGACAAGGTCACCGCGGAGGTGGTCGCCGCCGCTCCGAAACTCAAGATCGTCGTGCGCGCCGGCGCGGGCTTTGACAACCTCGACCTGCCCGCCTGCACCGCACACGGGGTCGTCGCGATGAACACCCCGGGCCAGAACGCCAATGCCGTGGCCGAGCTGGCCATCGCGATGATGATCTTCATGGCCCGTACGCAGTTCACCCCGGCTACGGGCTCGGAAGTCCAGGGCAAGACCCTGGGCATCCAGGCTTTCGGCAACGTGGGCCGTCTGGTCGGACAGAAGGCCGCGGCCCTCGGGATGAAGGTCAAGGCGCTCGATCCTTTCCTCACGCCGGAACAGATCCGCGCCGGCGGCGCCGAACCCGTCGAGTCCCTCGACGCGCTCTACGCCGGCAGCGACTACCTGAGCCTGCATATCCCCGCCACGCCGCAGACCGTCGGCAGCATCGGCTATGACTTGATGATGAAGATGCCGAAGGGCGCCACGCTCGTCAATACCGCCCGCAAGGAGGTGATCGACGAGGCGGGCCTGGCGAAGGCCCTCGCCGAGCGCCCGGACCTCAAGTATGTCACCGACGTGGCCCCGGACAATCTCGCCGCCCTGCAGGAGCAGTTCGGCCTGCGCGTCTTCGCCACGCCCAAGAAGATGGGTGCCCAGACGGCCGAGGCCAACGTGAACGCCGGTCTCGCCGCCGCGCGCCAGATCGTCGCTTTCTTCAAAGACGGTTGCACCAAGTTCCAGCTGAATAAATAACTGGCTGGTGCCGGCAGGCTCACCCCGGCAAACCTTCCGCTTCGCTCCATCCCTCCCACCGCTTCGCGGCGGGCCCCTCCCGTTCACGAGACCACGGGCGGCCACGGGTTGGCCGGGGTGAGCCTGCCGGACACCCGGCAAATGATTGAGCTCCGTGAGCAGTTTTTTGCTCGCGGGGCTTTTTGTTTTTATGGGATATATTGTTATTTGATTTTGATTTGTTGCAAAAAATCAGTATCTTCGGATATAGATTTGTTTGTATTATGGTACGCGTGAAACCTTTTGCGGCCCTGCGGCCGCCCAAAGACATCGTGACGGAGGTGGCGGCGCCGCCTTACGATGTCCTGAACTCTGAAGAGGCCCGGAAGATGGCCGGGGAGAAGTCCCTGCTTCACATCACCAAACCCGAGATCGACTTTGACCCGATCGCCGGGGAACACGAGCAGCGCAGCTACGACCGCGCCGTAGAGAATTTCAAGACCTGGCAGCGGAACGGCTGGCTCGTCCGCGAGGATAAGGAGAAATATTATGTCTATGCGCAGACCATGGGCCGCCGCACGCAGTACGGCATCGTGCTCTGCGCCCACACCGATGACTATGCGGCCGGCATCATCAAGAAGCACGAGCTGACGCGCAAGGACAAGGAGGACGACCGCATGATCCACGTCCGTATCCAGAACGCCAACATCGAGCCCGTCTTCTTCGCCTTCAAGGATAATGCGGAGCTCGGCGCGATCATCGCGAAGACCGCCGCCGGCGCACCCGAATACAGATTCGTCGACGAGAACAAATTCACCCACACCTTCTGGGTGATCGACGATGATGCCGTCAATGCGCGCATCACGGAGATTTTCACCAAGGACGTGGACGCCTTCTATGTGGCCGACGGGCACCACCGCACGGCCGCCGCCGCACGCGTGGGCGCGGAGAAGCGGGCGAACAACCCGGCCCATACCGGCGACGAGGAGTACAACTTCTTCATGGCCGTCTGCTTCCCCGAGAGCCAGCTCGCCATCATCGACTACAACCGGGTGGTGAGGGACCTGAACGGCCTCACGCCGGAAGCCTTCCTGAAGGCCCTGGAGGGGGACTTCGAAGTGAGCCTCGCCACCAAGCCGCGCTGCGGCCGTCCGGCGAAGCCTTTCGCCCCGACGCAGCTGCACAATTTCTCGATGTACCTCGGCGACAAGTGGTACAGCCTGACTGCGAAGCCGGGCCGTTACGACGACGCTGACCCGATCGGGGTACTGGATGTCACCATCCTGTCGAATCTCGTGCTGGACAAGCTCCTCGGCATCAAGGATCTCCGCACGGACAAGCGCATCGACTTCGTCGGCGGCATCCGCGGGCTCGGCGAGCTCGCCCGCCGTGTGGACAGCGGCGAGATGGCCGTGGCCTTCGCCCTGTATCCGGTCAGCATGCAGCAACTCATCAACATTGCGGACACGGGCAACATCATGCCGCCCAAGACGACGTGGTTCGAGCCCAAGCTCCGCTCCGGATTGGCCATTCACACCTTAGACTGACCCTGCCCCATGACACCGGACCCGGCACAGATCCGCAAGACGCTCAAGGAGTTCTTCGGCTACGACACCTTCAAGACGGACCAGGAACAAATCATCCACCACCTGATCGGAGGGGGTGATGCCTTTGTTTTGATGCCCACGGGTGGCGGCAAGTCCTTGTGCTATCAGCTGCCGGCCCTGGTGATGGAGGGGACCGCAATCATCATCTCCCCGCTGATCGCCCTGATGAAGAACCAGGTCGACCTGCTGCGCGGCTTTGTCTCCGGCTCCGGGAGCATCGCCCATTTCCTGAACTCTTCGCTCTCGCGC
Organism: Bacteroidales bacterium; assembly: GCA_016290835.1. Classification (GTDB taxonomy): domain Bacteria; phylum Bacteroidota; class Bacteroidia; order Bacteroidales; family UBA932; genus Cryptobacteroides. The sequence continues at coordinate 57,106 of JAEEVG010000007.1, forward strand.
CAGCAGATCGAGGAAGTCCGGGAGGACCTGCTCGCCGGCAAGACCAAACTCCTGTACGTGGCGCCGGAGTCCCTGACCAAGGAGGAGAACATCCAGCTCCTGCGGGAGGTCAAGATCTCCTTCTACGCCGTGGACGAGGCCCATTGCATCTCCGAATGGGGCCACGATTTCCGGCCGGAATACCGCCGCATCCGCGCCCTCGTGGAGCAGATCGGCCGCGCGCCGATCATCGCCCTGACCGCCACGGCCACGCCCAAGGTCCAGAGCGACATCCTCAAAAACCTCGGCATCCCGGACGCCGCCGTGTTCAAATCCTCCTTCAACCGCCCCAATCTCTTCTATGAGATCCGCGACAAGGTGGACCCGGAGAAGGACCTCATCAAGTTCATCCGCCAGAACGCCGGCAAGTCCGGCATCATCTATTGCCTGAGCCGCAAGAAAGTCGAGGAGATGGCCGAACTGCTCTGCATCAACGGCATCAAAGCCCTGCCGTACCACGCGGGCCTGGACGCCAAGGTGCGCGCCGAGAACCAGGATCGCTTCCTGATGGAGGAGGTACAGGTGATCGTGGCCACGATCGCGTTCGGGATGGGCATCGACAAGCCGGATATCCGCTTCGTGATCCACTACGACATCCCCAAGAGTATCGAAAGCTACTACCAGGAGACGGGACGCGCCGGCCGGGACGGCCAGGAGGGCCTCTGCGTGGCCTACTACAGCTACAAGGATATCCAGAAGCTGGAGAAATTCATGCAGGGCAAGCCCATCGCCGAGCAGGAGATCAGCCGCCAGCTGCTCTCCGAGGTGCTCGCCTATGCGGAGTCCAGCCAGTGCCGCCGCAAACTCCTGCTCAACTATTTCGGCGAAGACTACACCGAGGAGAACTGCGGTTGCTGCGACAACTGCATCCACCCCAAGCCCACCTTCGACGGCCGGAACGAGATGCAGCTGGTGATCCGCCTCGTGGAGGCGCTGCCCGAACATTTCAAGTTGGACCACCTGGCCAACATCCTCGCCGGGGTGTCCAATTCGCTGATCAAATCCTACAAGCACGACCAGCTCCCGTTCTTCGGAGCCGGCAAGAGCCACTCCGACAAATTCTGGTGCACCGTGATCCACCAGGGGCTGATCGCCCACCTGCTGGTCAAGGAGATCGAGACCTACGGCCTGATCCACGTCACGGACCTGGGCCACCGTTTCGCGGAAGATCCCTGGGAGCTCCGCCTGGTGGAGGACCGTGTGTTCGCCGGCGGAGGCGATGATGACGAGGAGGACGAAGAGGCCGCGGCGGCCGCCGTGGCGATGAAGGCCGGCGGCGGTGCGGGCGATCCCGTACTGCTAGCCATGCTCAAGGACCTGCGCAAGGACCTCGCCCGCCGGCTCAAACTCCAGCCCTGGATCATCTTCGGCGATCCGGCCCTGGAGGATATGTCCATCCTCTATCCGGAGACCTATGACGAACTCAAGAACTGCCAGGGCGTGGGCGAAGGCAAGGCCCGCAAGTTCGGCGGCGAGTTCATCAAGTTGATCCAGAAATACGTCGAGGAGAACGAGATCGAGCGCCCGGATGACTTCGTGGTCAAGTCCACGCCCAACAAGTCGGCGGCCAAGGTGGCGATCATCCAGAGCATCGACCGCCGCCTCTCGCTCGAGGACATCGCGCACGCCCGCTCCCTGGAGATGGACGAGCTGTTGAGCGAGATCGAGGCCATCGTCTCCAGTGGGACCAAGCTCAACCTGGATTACTATATCGAAGAGAACCTGGACGAAGATATCGTGGAGGATATCTATCGCTACTTCAAGGAAGAAGCGACCTCCGATGATGTCCAGGCGGCCATCGACGCCCTCGGGCCGGACTATTACGAGAACGAAGTCCGCCTCGTCCGGCTGAAGTTCTTATGTGAGATCGCGTCGTGATACCCCAGGAGACCGTCAATCTGATTCTGGACACCGCCCAGATCGTGGATGTGGTGAGCGATTACGTGACGCTGAAGCGTCGCGGGGCCAATTTCGTGGCCTGCTGCCCCTTCCACAACGAGAAGACGCCCTCCTTCTATGTCTCGCCCTCCAAGGGCATCTACAAATGCTTCGGCTGCGGCAAGGCCGGCACGGCCGTGGGCTTCGTGATGGAGCAGGAGCACTGCTCCTACGTGGAGGCCCTGCGCTACTTGGCCCGCAAATACCACATCGAGATCGTGGAGGAGCAGGAGAGCGCCGAGGAGATCGCGCGGCGGCAGCGGGGCGAGAGCCTGCTGCTCGTCTCGGACTTTGCCCGGAAGTTCTTCTCCGACCAGCTGAAGGCGGGGGAGGGACGCAACATCGGCTATGCCTATTACCGCGCCCGCGGCATCGAGGACGCGACCATCGAGAAATGGGGCCTGGGCTGGGCGCCTGCCGCCCGGACGGGCCTGGTGGACGCCGCCCGCGCCGCCGGCTACAAGGATGAGTACCTGCTGGGCGCCGGCCTGGCCGTGCAGAACGAGGACGGCTCCCTGTCTGACAAGTTCCGCGAGCGGGTGATGTTCCCGATCCACTCCGTGAGCGGGCGCGTGATCGCTTTCAGCGGCCGCACCCTCAAGGCGGACAACCCCGCCAAATATGTCAATTCCCCGGAGACGGAGATCTATATCAAGAGCCGCAACCTGCTGGGTATCTATTTCGCCAAGGCCGAGATTGCCCGGGAGGACCGCTGCATCCTGGTGGAGGGCAACGTGGACGTGGTGATGATGCACCAGCTCGGGATCACCAACGTGGTGGCCTCCTGCGGTACTTCTCTGACCGTGGAACAGGTGCGCTTGATCAAGAAGTTCACGGAGAACATCACCATCATGTACGACGGGGACTCCGCCGGCATCCACGCAGCCCTGCGGGGCATCCCGATGGTGCTTGCCGAGGGGATGAACGTGCACGTGGTCCTGCTGCCCGACGGGGACGACCCCGATTCCTTCTCCCGCAAGCATTCCCGGGATGAGGTGCGCGCCTTCATCGCGGCGAACGAGAAGGATTTCGTGCTCTTCAAGACCGGCCTGCTGCTCAACGAGGCCGCCGGGGATCCGCTGAAAAAGGCGGGCCTGATCAACGACATCGCCGACACGATCGCCCAGATTCCCGACCCGGTCAAACGTTCTACTTACGCAGAGGCCACGGCCCGGCAGTTCGGCATCGAGGAGTCCATCATCTACCACCGCATCACCCGCACGCGGCGCCAGATCCAGGACGAGGCCGCCCGGGCGGCGGAGCGCGAGCAGCGCCGCCGTCAGAACGGCCTGCAGCCCAATGCCTACGAGACGGTCACGGGCGATCTCGCCCCCGTTCCCGAGCCTCCGCAGGCGGCCCAATGGGTAGAAGAGAACCGCACCCTGGCCCCCTCGGAGCGGGATTTGCTCTATTTCCTGCTGCGCTTCGGCTGCGACGAACTGGATTTCGAGAGCGACTCGGACTACTATAGCGGCAGCGAGTTGGACAAGCCCAGCGTAGCCGATTTCATCCGCGCCGCCTTCAGCGACGGCACCCGGATGGCCAACAGTGCCTACGCCGCCGTCTATGATGCCTATATGGCCCTCTACGACGAGGGCGCCGGCCAGCCGGAGATCATCAAACGACTGCTGGACGCCGAGGACCGCCGCGTGGCCGGCATCGTCGCCGAACTGTCCACGGACAAATACCGCCTGACCGTGCAGGCCTTCGAAAATGCGTTGACCACCAAGGCTTCCTGGCTGGTCACGCAGGTCCCGCGCGCCATCCTGGGCTATGCCGAGCGGCGCATGCAGGACCGCTATGACGCCCTGCGGCGCAGCCTGAACGAAGTCACCGGCGAGGTGGAGCAGGCCGCCATCCTCCAGGAGATGATCAAGGTCCAGACCGCCCAGCGCCGGATCCGCCAGAAAATGGGAAGAGAAAAAACAAAAACAAAATAATGGAGAAAGAATTCAAAAGAACCCTCGTGACCTGCGCACTCCCGTATGCCAACGGTCCGATCCACATCGGCCACCTGGCCGGCGTCTATGTTCCCGCCGATATCTATGTGCGCTATCTGCGCCTGCGCGGCCGGGAAGTCCTGTATGTGTGCGGATCCGATGAGCACGGCGTGCCGATCACCATCAAAGCCCGCCAGCAAGGCTGCAGCCCGCAGGACATCGTGGACCGCTACCACGGCATCATCAAGGACTCCTTCGAAGGCCTGGGCATTCATTTCGATATCTACGGCCGCACTTCTTCCGAGGTGCATCACCGCAACGCCGCCGAGTTCTTCCGCAAACTCTATGACGAGGGCAAGTTCATCACCCGCGAGAGCGAGCAGTACTACGACCCCGAGGCGAAGCAGTTCCTGGCGGACCGCTACATCGTGGGCACCTGCCCCAAGTGCGGCAACGAAGGCGCCTACGGCGATCAATGCGAGAAATGCGGCAGCACCCTCAGCCCCGAGGAGCTGATCAACCCCAAGAGCAAGCTCAGCGGCGCCGCGCCCGTCAAGAAGAAGACCACCCACTGGTACCTCCCGCTCCAGGACTACGAGCCCTGGCTGCGCGAATGGATTCTCGAGGGCCATCAGGAGTGGCGCACCAACGTCTACGGTCAGGTCAAGAGCTGGCTGGACGGCGGCCTGCAGCCCCGCGCCGTCACCCGCGACCTCGATTGGGGCGTGCCCGTGCCCGTGGAGGGCGCCGAGGGCAAGGTCCTCTATGTCTGGTTCGACGCCCCGATCGGCTACATCTCCAACACGCAGGAACTCCTGCCCGACAGCTGGGAGAAGTGGTGGAAGTCGCCCGAGACGCGCCTGGTGCACTTCATCGGCAAGGACAACATCGTCTTCCACTGCATCGTGTTCCCGGCGATGCTCAAGGCCTACGGCGACGGCTACATCCTCCCGGACAACGTTCCCGCCAACGAATTCCTCAACCTCGAGGGCGACAAGATTTCGACCTCGCGCGGCTGGGCGGTCTGGGCCCACGAGTATCTCCAGGACTTCCCGGGCAAGCAGGACGTGCTGCGCTATGTGCTGACGGCCAACGCCCCGCAGACTTCCGACAACGATTTCAGCTGGAAGGACTTCCAGAGCCGCAACAACAGCGAGCTCGTGGCCGTCTTCGGGAACTTCGTCAACCGGGCGATGGTCCTCACGCACAAGTATTTCGGAGGCAAGGTCCCGGTGTGCGGCAATCTCGAGGACGTGGACCGCGAGGCCCTTGCGCAGATTCCGCAGTTGAAGGCCTCGATGGAGAAGAACCTCGAGGAATTCAAGTTCCGCGAGGCGCTCAAGGATGCGATGGGCATCGCCCGGGTGGGCAATAAGTACATCTCCGATACCGAGCCCTGGAAGGTCGCCAAGACCGATCTGGCACGAACGGGAACGATCCTGAACATCTCCCTGCAGATCTGTGCGGACCTGGCCATCGCCTTCGAGCCTTTCACTCCTTTCGCTGCGCAGCGCCTGCGTACGATGCTTGGCTCCGCGCTCAACTGGGATGTACTCGGACGCCCCGTACTGCTGCCCGCCGGCCACCAGCTCGGCACCCCCGAACTGCTCTTCGCCAAGATCGAGGATGACGCCATCCAGGTTCAGCTGGACCGGCTCGCCCGCATCCGCGCAGAGCGTGAAGAGGCCGCCCGGGCCGAGGCCGCGCTCCAGGTGGAGCCCCAGAAAGAGGAGTGCAGCTTCGAGGAGTTCGAGAAGATGGACATCCGCACCGCCACGGTCCTCGAGGCGGAGCGCGTCCCCAAGACCGACAAGCTCCTCAAACTCACCATCGACACCGGCATCGACCGGCGCACCATCGTCTCCGGCATCGCCGCTTACTACACGCCCGAGCAGATGGTGGGCAAGCAGATCTGCATCCTGGCGAATCTCAAGCCCCGCGTCATCCGCGGGATCGAGAGCCGCGGGATGATCCTGATGGCCAAGCAGGGCGACGGCTCGATGCGCTTCATCACCCCGCAGGAAGCCGTCTGCAATGGCGCGATTGTTGGATAATAGCAGCTCCGTTATGAAAGTTCTGATTGTTGACGACGAGCGGGCCATCCGCAACTCGCTGGGGGAGATCCTCGGCGACGAAGGCTATGAGGTCGAGACCGCCGAAGACGGCGCCGTAGCCCTCCAAAAAGTCGAAAAAGAGAAATTCGACGTGATTTTCTGCGACATCAAGATGCCCGGGATGGACGGTGTGGAGGTCCTCGGGAAATTGATGGAGATGGGACTCGACTCCGCCGTGGTGATGATCTCCGGCCACGCCGACATCGATACGGCCGTGGACTGCATCAAGAAGGGCGCCTTCGACTTCGTACAGAAGCCCTTGGACCTGAACCGCATCCTGATCACCATCAAGAATGCCACCGAGAAGGTGAACCTGGCCAGCCAGAACAAGGCCCTCAAAAAGAAGGTTTACGGCGCCGACATGATCGGTGATTCTGCCCCGATGGAGCACATCCGCGAGATGATCGCCAAGGTGGCGCCCACGGACGCCCGGGTCCTGATCACCGGCCCCAACGGTTCCGGCAAGGAACTCGTGGCCCGCAACCTCCACCAGCAGAGCGCCCGCAGCGCGATGCCTTTCGTGGAGGTAAATTGCGCCGCCATCCCCGGCGAGCTCATCGAGAGCGAATTGTTCGGCCACGAGAAAGGCTCCTTCACCTCGGCCATCAAGCAGCACAAGGGCAAGTTCGAGCAGGCCGACGGCGGGACCCTCTTCCTCGACGAGATCGGCGACATGAGCCTGGCGGCCCAGGCCAAGGTGCTCCGGGTACTCCAGGAGCGGAAACTCTCCCGCGTGGGCTCGGACAAGGACATCGTGGTAGATGTGCGCGTGATCGCCGCGACCAACAAGAACCTGCAGGAGGAAATCCGCAAGGGGACCTTCCGCGAGGACTTGTACCACCGTCTCAGCGTGATCGTGATCCGCGTCCCTTCGCTGGACGAGCGGCGCGAGGATATCCCCGCCTTGATCGATTTCTTCCGTTCGAAGTACACCGACGGGGGGCGCACCCGCACTTTCTCTCCGGAGGCGGTCGAGCTGCTGATGCAGAAGTCCTGGCCGGGCAATATCCGAGAACTGGACAACGTGGTGGACCGGCTGCTCATCCTCGGCGACGAGCCCGTATCCGCGGAAAATGTACGAGATTTCGTAAATGTCTGACCCAAAGTAGATTATTAAATAAGTGCGACATCCCGCCCAAATGGCGGGTTTTTTTTGGCTTTTACCGGGTCGGTTGTAAAACTAGTCCCTGGGCTTTTTTAGTGGAAGATTATCCAAGAATTTGAGAATAAATGCGTTATCGGGGTTAATTTTTTTTAAAAAAGTGTTAGTGCAAAACTTTATTCCGCTATTTTACAACGAAAACCTTTTATTAACCTCGAAAGCAAATATGGATGCTAACAGTGTAAGCGAAAAGGCCATCTTCGTCAAGTCCGGTCATTCGATCAAGCGGGTGCTGAGCAGTGAGATTCTCTATGTGCAGTGCGAAGCCAATGTCTCCCGCCTCTTTCTGTTGGACGGCTCTGAACTGGTTTGTGTCAGGCTGCTCAAACTTTTCGAGCAGGACCTCGACGGTGCCGGTTTCCTCCGCATCAACCACAAACTGGAAATCTGCTGCCTGTATGCCCTGGGACTGAACGGCAAGACCATCCAGCAGTACACCGGCGACAGCCGTCACTACCAGAATGTCGGGATCATCCGCAAGAAACTCGGCCTGGGCGAGCACGACAAGAATATCGACGGCTACATCAAATCCCTGAAGACAATATAGCCCCGCGGCGTTCGAATCCCTTGATCTCGGCGTCCGTGAAACGGGCGTCCCGGGGACCTTTGTATCGGATCTTCTTATAATAAAGCAGCTCGTGCGTGTCGGCCGAGATGAGCATTTTGTAGCACACCGACTTGAAATCGATCTGCAGCGGGGCGATGGCCAGGCCCACAACCGTCCCGCTCTCGCCTCGGGGCAGGACCTGGTCCGCTGTGTCGGGATCGAGATAGACCCTGCGGTCTTTCAGCGAGGCGCCGTTGACCGCGGAAAGCCCGCCGTAGGCTGTCTTGTCGGAGACCATCGCTTCCTCTACGAAGGCCTGGATAATGTCCAGGAACGCGCCCAGGAACACCAATTCCTGCCCGCTGGGGTCATCCGCGGCCGCAATCGGCATCCGGACGACCTCGAAGGGTTTCTTGAGGCTCTCCGTCTCGTCGTCGCGCCCGCCCTTGGTGAGGATCAGGTAAGCGATGCCTCCTTCCCGGGCGAGGCTCAGGAAGTAGTAGTTGTTGGAAGTGCGCAGGGCGTCGTATTCAGCCTGGGTGCAGAATTCGTAGGGGGAGATGCGCCAGTGGACGGCGGTCTCTTCGCGCAGGGCGAGGGCGAGGAAAGAGTTGCCTTCGGCGACGACCTTGACGGTCCGGGTGGGGAAATCCCCGAGCCGCACCTTGCGGGTATAGACCTTGCCCTGTGCGAACGCGGCCACGCTGCCGAGCAGCAGGGCGAGGGTCAGAAAAAGATGGATCAAACGGGGTTTCATAGCCCAAATATAAGCAAAAATCATTACATTTGTGAGTTATGTCAGACTACGTCGTATCAGCTCGCAAATACCGTCCCGACTCTTTTGAGTCCCTGATCGGACAGGACAACATCGCGCGGATCCTCAAGAATTCCATCCTGCGGGGCCAGCTCGCACACGCCTATCTGTTCTGCGGCCCCCGCGGTGTAGGCAAAACCAGTGCCGCGCGCATCTTCGCCAAGACCATCAACTGCGCCAACCCCGGGCCCGATCTCGAGCCCTGCGGGGTGTGCGACTCCTGCCGCTCATTCGCCGAAGGACGTTCCTACTGTATCCACGAACTGGATGCGGCGTCCAACAACGGCGTGGAGGACATCAAGAGCCTGATGGACCAGGTGCAGATTCCGCCGCAGGTGGGGCGCTATTCGGTGTATATCATCGATGAGGTGCATATGCTCTCGCAGTCGGCGTTCAACGCCTTTCTCAAGACCCTGGAGGAGCCGCCCGCACACGCCATCTTCATCCTTGCGACCACGGAGAAGCACAAGATCCTCCCCACCATCCTGAGCCGTTGCCAGACCTACGATTTCAACCGCATCAGCGTGCCGGACATCGTGCGCAACCTGCAGGGGATCGCCGCCAAGGAGGGGATCACCGTGGACGACCGCTCGCTCCACGTGATCGCCCACAAGGCGGACGGGGCGATGCGCGATGCGCTGACCCTGTTCGACCAGACGGTCGCGTTCTGCGGATCGGACGTCCGCTACGAGGACGTGATCCGTTCGCTCGGGGTGCTCGACTATGAGTACAGTTTCCGCCTGGTGGATGCGCTGCTGGCGGGGGATTACGCTTCGGCGCTGCTCTCCTTCGACGAGATCCTCGGCAAGGGTTTCAATGCGCAGCATTTCATCGCGGCGCTGAGTGCGCATCTGCGTGATTTACTGGTAAGCCGGACCGGCGGACTGGATGCCCTGCTGGATCTGCCGGATTCGCTGCGCTCGCGCTATCAGGAGCAGGGCGGGCGCTGCAGTGTGAAGTGGCTTTATGAGGCGCTGGGCGTGACGACGCAGTGCGAGGCCGGCTACCGCCTGTCTTCCAATCCGCGTCTGCATATCGAGTTCGCGTTGATGAAGCTCGCCTTCCTGCAGAATGCGCCCGCGGCCACCGTCGCCGTTCCGTTCCCGACTCCCGCTGCGGCCTCGGCTCCGAAACCTTCCCCGGCCCCTGCTGCCTCCGCACCCTCTGACGCGCCGCCTGCCGCCTCACCCCGGCAGGACTTCGCGCAAAGCGCTCATCCCTCCCAAGCTGACGCTTGGGCCCCTCCCGTTCACGAGACCACGGGCGGCCACGGTCCTGCCGGGGTGAGCGGCAGTGCGGCTCCCGCAGCTCCCGCCGTTTCGGAAGGCAGTACCTCCCCGGCAGGCAAAGAAGAACCGGTTAAAAAGAGCCGGGTAAAGAAGTCGGGCGCCTCCCTCTCGCTCGCCTCCCTGCTCGGCGAAGAAGAACCCGACATCGTCCAGCCGGCACAGGGGACCGCACCCGACTCCGGACTGCCCTCCGACGAGGAACTGGCCGCCAAGTGGAAAGAACTCGCCGCGATGTACGGCAGCCAGCCCCGCCTGTCCAACGCCCTGTCCAACGCCAATCTCTCCTTCCGGAGCGAAGACGAACGCAAGATCGTGAGCTTCACCGTGACCAACGAAGCCCAGAAGAAATGGATCGAAGAGCGCATCCTGCGCGACCTCGAAGGGCGCTTCGCCAAACTGACCGACTGCGGCCGCATCCGCCTCGAGCCCGTCGTGCCCCCCGAAGAGGAGCAGGGGCCCCGCATCTATATGCCCACGGAGAAGGCCGAAGACCTGATGAGCAAGAATGAGGAGGTCCGCCACCTGGTGGTCGATCTCGGACTGGATATCAAATAGTTGCCATGATACTGCGCTGCGAGAACCTCGTCAAGAAATACGGTGTGCGCACCGTCGTCAAGGGCGTGTCGATGGAAGTCAGCCAAGGCGAAATCGTCGGCTTCCTCGGCCCCAACGGCGCCGGCAAGACCACGAGTTTCTATATGATCACGGGACAGATCGTCCCGAACGCCGGCCGCGTCTTCCTCGACGACGAGGAGATCACCGGCCTGCCGATGTACCAGCGGGCCCAGAAAGGGATCGGCTACCTCCCGCAGGACGCCTCGGTCTTCCGAAAGATGAGCGTCGAGGACAATATTGAGTCCGTGATGGAGATGCGGGGCGTGCCGCGCGAAGAGCGCCGCGCCCGCCTGGAGTCGCTCATCGCCGAGTTCAACCTCTCCAAGGTCCGCAAATCGCTGGGCATCCAGCTCTCCGGCGGCGAGCGGCGTCGCTGCGAGATTGCCCGCGCCCTGGCCATCGATCCCAAGTTCATCCTGCTCGACGAACCGTTCGCGGGCGTGGATCCGATCGCCGTGGAGGACATCCAGTACATCATCGCGAAGCTCAAGTACCGCAACATCGGCGTGATCATCACTGACCACAACGTCGGCGAGACCCTCGCCATCACGGACCGCGCCTACCTCCTGTACGAAGGCACGATCCTGCAGCAGGGGACTCCTGCGGCCCTGGCTGCGGACGAGGATGTCCGCACCAAATACCTCGGCTCCGGCTTCGTGCTCAAGCGTTCCGTCTCCGTGCAGCGCGCCCAGGAGGAATACGAGCGCTCGAAGCAGGCCGTAAGTGACTGAAAGTCAAGTATACAACCAATATGAACCGTTTCCTGTCCACCTTCCTCGTGGGCTGCCTGCTGATGTGCGCCTGCACCTCCCGGCCCGCCCGCCCCGTCCCCGTCCCGCCGGAAGAAATCCGTACCGGCGGTGAACTCGCCACCCGGCTCGACCGCAATTTCGACCGCATCGAGGACGATATGTACCGTCCCGATTCCGTTTTCCATTCCCGTCTCTGGGAGAGCTGGCCGGGCGATGCCCAGGGCCGCATCGTGCTGGCCCTCGTCTGCGATGCGCGTGCGAGCGGGCGGGAGCCCCTTTACCTGAAGACCATCCTCGACCACTACCCGCAGTTCATGAATGCGCAGGGCTACTTCGGCCCGGAATACGACGGCGTGCTCAACGAGCAGCAGCTCTCCGGCAACGGCTGGGTGCTGCGCGGCCTGTGCGAGTACTACGAGTGGACGGGCGACCCGGTGGCCCTGGAGCGCATCCGCGCCATCGTGAACGGCCTCTTCATGCACGGCAAGGGCTTGTTCAAGGACTATCCCATCGACCCGGCGAGCCGGCGCAAGAACCTCGGTGACGCCATCGGGGAAATCGTCTACAACGACGCGCAGTGGATCCTCTCCTCGGACATCGGCTGCGTGTTCATCGGGATGGAGGGCCTCATCCACGCTTACAAACTGATCGGCGGGGAAGA
>JAEEVG010000091.1 GCA_016290835.1 Bacteroidales bacterium
CAGGGCCACCAGGGCGCGGCCGTCCGGCCCGCGGCGGCGGAAGCGCCCCAGCCGTCCTCCAGGGGCAGCCGGGCATCCTGCAGGCGCTCCTGCAGGACCGAAGTCCAATCCGGATTATTATTCTTTTTCATCCTTTCCGTATTTTTCCGCGAGCATCGCGGCCAGTTTGTGCCTTGCTTTGAGGTATTGGGTCTGTGAAGTCTTCTCCGAAATGCCGAGCTGGCGGGCGATTTCCCGGTGCGAACAACCGTCGAGACAGAAAAGATTGAAAACCGTCCGGTAGCCTTCCGGCAGGGAGGCGATCAGCCCGATCAGTTCTTCCACCGGCACCGTCCGCAGCGCTTCGGCGTTCACCGCCGCTTCCGATTCCTCCGCTTCCGGCTCCTCTTCTCGCTGATTTCCGGACAGTTGCGCCAGGCGCTGCGAGCGCCGCAGTTCGTCCACCGACAGATGGGCGGCGATGCGGCCCAGCCAGGCGCCGAGCGAACCTTCGCGGCGCGGGTGGAACCTTTCCAGCGAGTCCCAGGCCTTGAGGAAGGTGTCGTGGACCAGATCCCGGGCCCGTTCCGGATCCCGGATATACCTCCGGCATACGGCCAGCACGCGCCCCGCATAGCGTTCATACATTTCTTGTCTGGCACCTGGCGAACCGGCTCTGCAGCGCCGGACCAGGTCCTTATCGTTCATCAGCTCAACAATTGAAGAATCTTCGACAAGATAACGAGAATCTTGCAAAAAACTGCCTAATCCGACAGGGTACCGAGCAGCAGGATCGTGCCGGAGGTGGACTCGCGGATGGTGTAGGCGAAGGGGCGGTTCACGTCGACCGTGACCCTGGGCGGCGTGACGGGGGGCATGGCGCTTGTTAACTCCCCCACGATTACCGTGACCGCGGCGAACTCCGTGCCCTTCTCGGTCACGTCGATCCGCACCTTCTGCAAGACCTGGCTGATGAACAGTGGCTTCTGGCTGATGCCGGAGAAGTCGGCCTGGCTGCCGCTGAACGGCAGCGTCAGGCCCCGGGCCTTCAGCGCCGGGATCAGGTGGTCCCCCGTGGAATAATCCAGCGACCATTTCGGCAGGTAGAGCGTTACGTCCGAAGTCTGCAGATTGTAGTTGATATCCCCTGATTCCACCTGCGGGAGAACTTCCGCGAGGGTCTTGCCCGGCGCAGGAAGGATGATGTCCATCTGATAGGCACCGTTGCCGTAGGGGGCGCGGACCAGCTCGAAGTCACCGAAATCGCCGTAGGTAAGCCGCTGGTCCTTGACATAGAGATAGTCTTTCCGGGCCTTGGTGCCGGCGGCCGTCGTGAACTCCCGGCCGGACTTGATGTCCCAGGTCAGTTTCCACGGGGCCTTGAAGAGCAGGGCGTTGATCAGCATCAGCGCCGTCTTGGGGTCGATCTTGTCGAGCATCTTGGGAATCTTGCCATCCGTCTTGTCGGAGCACCAGCTGTTGATCCGTTCCAGCGTGGCGGGCTGCGTGAAGTCCACCGTAAAGCTCTCGGCGCCGAACCAGCGCTGCAGCAGGGACTTGTAGTCCGGCTTGAGCGGGAGCGTATTCGACGCCCAGAAGGAATTGGCGCTGGAGAGCAGGACGTTGGTGTCGGCCTTGATCAGGCCGTCCAGCATTTTCTGATAATAGGCGCCGACTTCTTCCTTGGTCGAGGCGTCCCAGCCGATCACGTCGGCGAATTGCTGCCAGGTCTCGCCTTCGGCGCCCTCGGCGGCCATCGCAAGGGCGAGCGAGAGGCTCAGCGGAGAGAAAGCCACGTTGCCGTCCGAGGCGGCATAAAGATGCTGGAAGATGCTGAGGCCGAAGTCGTTGGAGGCGTCACGGATGGCCATTTCGCTCTTGGTCAGCGAGATGGGGACGAGCGGGGCCACTTCATCGCTGCGCAGGTTCTCCTCCCGGTCCAATTTGCCGCAGGCCGGCAGCCAGACGCAGACGGCCGTCAGTAAGAATAAAAACCGTTTCATTGCGTTTCGTTTTATTATATAACGCGCCTGCAGCTGAAAACTGCCTAATCCGACAGAGTGCCGAGCAGCAGGATGGCGCCGGAACTGACTTCGCGGATGAGGTAGGCGAAGGGACGGTTGAAGTCGAGTACGATCTTGTCCGGGGATCCCACGGAGGTGTTCTTCCGGAACTCGATTACGGTCACGGCGGCGAATTCGGTGCCCTTCTCCGTGACGTCCACCTGCACCCGCTGGAGGACTTTGCTGATGAAGAGCGACTCGCTCTCGCTGATGCCCAGGAAATCGGCCAGTCCCGAGAAAGGCAGGCTCAAGCCCTTGTCGATCAGGACTTTGGAGAGGGCGTCCCCGGTGAAATACGAGGTGGAGAAGACCGGCAGATAGACTTCCGCCTGGCGCTGGGTCAGGGACAGGGAACCGGCCTGCTGTGCGATGGCGGGGAGGACGTCCTCCAGCTTCGAGCCCGCTTTCGGCAGGAAGGCCACCATCTCATAGGCGGTATTGCCATAAGGCAGGGCCACGGCTTCGAATTTGCCGCAGTCGGCATAGGCGAGCGTCTTGTCCCCGTGCAGATAGTCCTTGTTCGAACTTGCTTTCTCCCCCTGGAATGCCCGGTCTTTCGCGAGCTCCCATTTGTCCCGCCAGGGCGCCTTGAAGAGCAGGGCATTGATCAGCATCATCCGGGTCAGCGGGTCCAGGTCTTCGAGCATCCGGGGAATCTTGCCCTCCGTCTTCTCGGAGCACCAGCCGTTGATGCGCCCGAGCGCATCTGCCCCGGCGAAGTCCACCGTGTAGCTTTCCGCCTTGAAATGGCGCTCCAGCAGGGACTTGAAGTCCGCTTTCAATGTGAGATCCGGCGCCGCCCAGAGCGAATTGTTGCTGGAGAAGCTGACCTGCGGATCCGCCGCCGCCAGCCCCGCGCTCATCGTGTTGTAAAAGGCGCCGAGCTCGTCTTTGGTCGTCGCTTTCCAGCCGCAGACCTCGCGGAACTGCTCCCAGGTCTGGCCTTCGGCTCCTTCGGCGGCCATCGCGAGGGCGAGCGAGAGACTCAGCGGGCTGAATGCGACGTCCTTGCCCTCCCGGAGGGCGTACAGCCGGGAGAAGACGTCCAGGCCGAAGGCGTTGGAGGCGTCGCGGACGCCCTGGTCCGCTTTGGTGAGCCGGATGGGGACGGGTTCATCCGCGGCGGGTTCGTCCGCGGGAGGGGTTTTGTCGCATCCGGCGGCCGAAAAGGCCGCCAGAGCGATCAGGAAAGAGACGAATAAAGTTTTCATTTTCAATAGTTTATTGTTGGATCGGGGTGCCGCTGGCGCGGCCGCCGACCTGGACCTGGATGCGGCGGATGGGCTCCACGCCTTCCGGGACGGAAATCTCGATGCCGCTGAAATCCTGCTGGTCCACATTAGCAAGATTCAAGCCACGCTGCGCCTCGAGCTTGCACCCCTCGAAGTGGAACGTCCCTTCGGGGATCGGGGCGTCCGGGTCGCCGTAGATGTTGCCCACGGTCCGGACGCGGCCGCTGACGTTGATGACCTTGAGGTCGCGCAGGCGGGTGCGGGGGTTGAAGGGCTCGTAGTTCTCCACCATGCGCCAGATCATATTGGCGTCGATGAAGGTGCCGCAGCCGTTCAGGGTCATGTTGCTGAAGGTGACGTCCTCCACGATGCCGCCGCGCGAGGGCTGGCTCTTGAAACGCACCGGGGCGTTGTTCTGTTCGCCGCAGACGCAGTTGTCGATGACCACGTGGCGGATGCAGCCGGAGATCTCGCTGCCCATCGCCACGCCGTGGCCGCCGTCGAAGTTGCAGCGCTCCACGAGGATGTTCATGCTCGGGCGCGCCACCCGCCGGCCGTCCTCGTTCTTGCCGCTCTTGATGGACAGGCAGTCGTCGGTGACGTTGGTATAGACATCGTGCATCCAGACATTGGACGAGGAGTCGATGTCCACGCCGTCGGAGCTGGGCACGTAGGAGGACACGCTGATGTGCAGGTCATTGATCTCGAAGCCGTCGGTGTACAGTACGTGCAGGCACCAGGAGGCGTGGTTGAGCATCGTCAGGCCCTCGATGTGCCCGCCGGGGCAGTCGGTGAAGCAGAGCATGCGCGGGCGGCCCCAGTGGCCGTCCTTGTTCTGGACTTCGCGCCACTCCTGGCCGCGCCCGTCGATCAGGCCGCCGCCGAAGACATGCACCCCGCGGGAGTGGTCGAAGTTGAGGAAGGCGCAGCGGAACATGTGCTCGATGCCTTCGAAACGGGTGGAGATCTGCGGGAAGTCGTCGGAATCGAGGGTGGAGCGGAGCGTGGCCCCTTCCTGGATCTCCAGGTCCACCCCGCCCTTGAAGAACAGGGCCCCGGAGAGGTAGGTGCCGGCCGGGATCACGACGCGTCCGCCGCCGGCCGCATAGGCGGCATCCGCCGCGGCCTGGATGGCGCGGGTATCCACCTTTTCGCCGTCGCCGACGGCGCCGAAGTCGCGGACGTTGTAGATCCCGCGGCCCTTGGAGATGGTATAGACGGCGCTGTCATAGCCTTCGAGCGAGACTTCGAGCACGGTCTTGCCGTCCTCGATACGGGCGGGGATTTCCCGGACCTCGCCGGTGAAGCCGTCCCATTGGCGGACCTGCCCCACGGCGTCGAATTCGACCGTGAAAGTCTGCGCGCGCGGGCCCTCGTTGAAGAGGAAATAGAGTTCCCCGTCATCCAGGCTCCGGTGCGTGTAGCGGATGCTGTCGGTGGGGATGATGACCTCCGTCAGGCCCATCTGGCGCTTGAAGGACTCGATGGTGACCCAGGCCTGGGAGTCGGTCGGCCGGGCCTGCTGGGCCGGGCGGGCGGCGCCGGGAGGCGGCGTCTGCGCGGCGGGGCGTGCCTGCGC
>JAEEVG010000041.1 GCA_016290835.1 Bacteroidales bacterium
CCTTGTTCATCGGCGGCACCGGCACCATCAGTGCCGCCATCACCGCCAAAGTGGCGGCGGAAGGGGAGTGGGAGCTTACCCTGCTGAACCGCGGCTCCCGCGCGGAAGCCGTCCCGGAGGGCGTCCGTGTGATCCACGCCGACATCAGCGACGAGGAGCAGACCGCCCGCCTGCTCGAAGGAACGCAGTGGGACTGCGTGTGCGAATTCATCGGCTTCGTGCCGGAGCAGGTCGAGCGCGACTGGCGCCTGTTCCGCGGCCGGACGAAGCAATATATGTACATCAGCTCCGCCTCGGCCTACCAGAAGCCTTCCGTCAATCCTTTCATCACGGAGAGCACCCCGCTCGCGAACCCCTACTGGCAGTACTCCCGGGACAAGATCGCCTGCGAGGACTTCCTGATGTGCAAATTCCGCAGCGATGGCTTCCCCGTGACGATCATCCGCCCCAGCCACACCTATGACGAGCGCAAGGTCCCCATCGCCGTCCACGGGGCACACGGGACCTGGCAGGTGATCCGCCGGATGCTGGACGGCAAACCCGTCATCATCCACGGCGACGGCTCCTCCCAGTGGACCCTGACGCACAATTCGGATTTCGCCAAAGGATTCACCGGCCTGATGGGCAATGTCCACGCCATCGGAAATACTTTCCACATCACCTCCGACGAGTCACTCAGCTGGGACCAGATCTACCGGATCATCGCCGATGCGCTCGGGGTGGAATTGAAGGCCATCCACATCTCTTCCGAGTTCCTCGGAGCGGTGGGGCCGTATGATTTCACCGGCGAACTACTCGGCGACAAGGGCTGTACCGTGCTCTTCGACAACAAGAAACTCAAGCGGGTCGTGCCCGGCTTCAGTGCCACCGTCCGCTTCGACCAGGGGGTCCGCCGGACCCTCGCGAATATCCTGTCGCATCCCGAACTTCAGGTTCCGGATCCGGAGTTCGATGCCTGGTGCGACCGGGTGATCGCCGCGCAGGAACAAGCACTCGCTTCGCTCCGATAGTTCGAAAGCAAAAAATTACTATCTTTGTAATCCCCTAAAGCGATTACAAAGATGAGAAGATATACATCTGCGGCCCGGATGCCGCTTTGGAAATGGATACTCTGCACGCTGGGTGGACTCTTCATCTTCACCCTGCTGCAGGGTTTCTCCATGATGATCCCCCGGCTGGGCGGATTCCCGTGGCAGAGTCTTGCGCGCATTCTGGCCGCCGGGCTGATCCTTTTCCTATATGCTATTTGGGTCAACCTCACGGAGCGCCGTCCGGTCCTGGAACTCCCGATGAATCGTATGGTGCCGGACACCCTCAAGGGCCTGGGCATCGGTCTCTGCTACTTCTTGCTCGTCACGGGCATCATGGCGGCCGTCGGCTCCTACCGGATCGCCGGCGCGCAGTTCCACCTGGTCCCGCAGCTCGAGGGCTTCACCTTGTTCCTGCTGGTCGCCGTGTGCGAGGAAGTAATCTTCCGGGGCATCCTTTTCCGGATGATCGACGATCGCTGGAACACCGTCGTCGCCCTTCTCATCTCCGCTTTGGTATTCGGCGGGGCCCATATGCTCAATCCGGGTGCCGACTGGTGGAGTTCGCTCGCCATCGCTATCGAGGCCGGCCTGCTGCTGGGAGCCGCCTACAAGTTTTCCGGCAATCTCTGGCTGCCCATCGGCATCCACTGGATCTGGAACTACCTCGAAGGCTATGTCCTGGGCTTCCCGGTCTCCGGAACGGTGGTGGACGACAAGATCTTCAACCCCGTGATCACTGGGCCTGAACTGGTCACGGGCGGCGTCTTCGGCGCAGAAGGATCCATCATTGCCGTCGGCGTGGGCGTGGTAGTCTCCATCCTGCTGCTCTTGCGTGCCCCCGAAGATCGCCGGCGATGAGTAAATCCGAACGCTATGCCCTCCTGCTGCGGCAGATCGGAAGTCTGATCGCCGGAGAGTCCGACGTCACGGCCGACCTGGCCAATGCGGCGGCCCTCATCCACGCCGAGTTCGGCTTCTGGTGGACGGGCTTCTATCTGGTGAAAGGAGATCAACTGGTCCTGGGGCCCTTCCAGGGACCTGTGGCATGCTCCCGCATCCCCTTCGGCAAGGGGGTCTGCGGAACGGCCTGGATGCGGAAAGAGACCGTCATCGTGCCCGATGTGGAGGAGTTCCCGGGCCACATCGCCTGCAGCAGCGCCTCGCGCAGCGAAATCGTAGTTCCGCTGCTTCGCGACGGGGAAGTGCTCGGCGTGCTGGATATCGACAGCCGTTTCCTCGCCACTTTCGATGACGAAGACGCCGCCGGCCTCGAGCCCATCGCATCCCTGCTCAGCGGCATTCTCTAGGCGAGGACAAGGTCGAGATCGCCGAGGAGTTCAATAAAATCGGCAGAAAGTTCGCCGGCAATCTGCCGGGCGCTTTCTTCGTTGTGGGTACGGTTGGTGAGCTGCTGCGCCAGGGCGGCACGGAGGCTGAGGATGTTCTCGTTCTTGCTCATATTTCCTGTTTTTATCGGTTCGTTCCTTTGTTTCAACGATACAAAGGTAGGGCACCGTTTTGACAGGTTTTGTCAAGAATGATTTTTCTTTAGATTTTTTTCAATTTTTCTGCATATTCGTGCAGATACGCCCGGAGCGGCTCTCCCTCCAGGATCTCGACTTCCCCGGCCAGTCCGGCGACGAAGCGTCCGACGCCTGCCACGGCACTGATGCCCGTATTCAGGATCCAGGCCTCACCCTCGGGCGTAAGGTCCCGCTCCGCAAGGGGGTATTCCTCCACGAGGAGGTTCTTCGCCTTCATCGACAGGCGCAGCCGGACGCGGAACTCCTCGCGTCCCGCCATCCGGAAGACATCCATCCCGAGGCGCTCGTGCTCCGCCTCGTGCGCCCAGTCCCTTTCATCCAGCACTTCCACCTCTTCCATCCGGCTGATTTTGAAAATCTTATTGTGACCGTCCCCGAGGTCGTAGGCCCACACGTCGATGTAGTTGGTCGTGAATCCGAAGGGCTCCACCTCCCGGTCGCGGACCTGCCCGCTGTGGCCGGACTCGTAACGGATCAGCCGCACGGCTTTCTGCTCACGGACGGCGCGGGAGAGCGCTTCCACATTGGCGGCATTGGACTGCTTGTCGATATAGTCGGCGATGCTGGTGCTGCTGTAGATGGCCGCCAGTTTGCGCTGCAGCCCGGCCTTGAGGGCATTGGTCGGATCCAGCCGGTCGATCAGGTGATTGACCAGGTAAGCCTCTTCCTCGGAGAAATGCACCAGTTTGTCCAGGTCGGGATATTTCGGGGAGAGTTTCGCCAGGCGGTAGACGTTGCCGTGGATCTTCTCCACGGCGAAACCACTCTGCTTGAAGGTGTCGATGTAGCGATAGATCGAGCGGTAGGACGTATCCAGTTTGTCGGCGAGCTGTTCGACGGTGTACTCGACGCTCCCCGACATCAGGCTCATCAGGCGCAGCACGCGCTCGATCTTGGGCTGGTCCATCCTATTTGAGCCGCAGGCCGCGTTCAGTCAGCTGAACGGCTTCCACGAGGGTGTCGTCGTCCTTGGCCAGGATGCACAAGATCACCAGGATGCCCTTCTTGATCTCGATGCACATCAGACGCATCGGGGAATCATCCTCGGCGATGGCCTCGAATCCGTAGGCCTTCTTATTGCCGAAAGGCCATTCGGTGATGGGATCGAATTCCTCCGGATCATCCTCGTCGAAGCCCACGGTGTCGGCGTAGTTGGCCAGCGCCTGGTCCGCCGCGGTGCTGTCCTCGGGCATCGGTCCCACATAGACGTCGATCAACGCCTCGTCGGTCTGCTTCCGGTCATTGGGGAGGTGGCTGGAGAGATGGGTGATCTCCACGCCGGATTCGTCCAGGTAGGTCTCCAGGTCGCTGACCCAGCCCTGGGGGAGTCTGAGGGAAATGTCGTAGGCCATATTCTGATTCTGTCGTTCGAACACAAATGTACGAAAATTAATTGCTAAATTTGTCCTATGCGCAAGATTTCCCTTTTCCTTTTGCTCCTGCTGTCCCTTGCGGCCTGCGCGCCCGAGACCGCCCGGACCCTGCGGGTCGGACCGGAAGACAGCGCGGAGGAACTCCTCGCCAAGGCCGTGCGCGTCGTCCCGACCCCGCAGCAGCTGCACGCCCTGGAGAACGGATTCGCCGCTTTTGTGCATTTCGGTCCCAATACCTTCACGAGCGTAGAATGGGGCAGCGGCCTGGAGAATCCCGCCGTCTTCGCCCTGCAGACGGCCGACACCGACCAGTGGTGCCGTATCTTCAAGGACGCCGGGATGCGGCGCGTGATCCTCACCGCCAAGCACCACGACGGCTTCGTGCTCTGGCCCAGCCGCTACACGCAGCACGGGGTGGCTTCATCTCCGTATCAAGGCGATATCGTGAAAGAACTCGCGGCATCCTGCCGGAAATATGGCCTGGAATTCGGTTTCTACCTTTCCCCGGCGGACCTCTATCAGATGGAGTCCCCGGAAGGCCTGTACGGCAACGGGAGCGCCGCGACCCTGCGCACGATCCCCAGGCCGGTCGAAGGGCGCCCGTTCGAGAACCCGGCGAGTTTCCAATTCGAGGTGGACGACTACAACGAATACTTCCTGAACCAGCTCTTCGAACTGCTGACCGAATATGGCCCCGTGTCCGAGGTCTGGTTCGACGGAGCACATCCCAAGCGCAAAGGCGGCCAGCAATATAACTACCTGGCCTGGAAAGAGTTGATCCACACCCTGGCGCCCGATGCCGTGGTCTTCGGCAAAGAGGACCTCCGCTGGTGCGGCAACGAAGCGGGCCACACCCGCCAGGCGGAATGGAACGTCATTCCCTATGCGCAGGACCCTGCCGGGATGAATATGTTCGACGATCTGACGGATGCGGACCTGGGCAGCCGGGAGCGGCTCCTGGGGCAGGAGCGCCCCTTCTGGCTGCATTACCAGCCCGCCGAGACGGACGTCTCCATCCGCAATGGATGGTTCTGGCGCAACGAGGACGAGCAGGCTGTCCGCAGCCCGGAGAACGTCTTCGATATCTGGGAGCGTTCGACGGGCGGCAACAGCATCCTGCTGCTCAATGTCCCGCCCGATACCCGCGGGCGCATCAGCCCGCGCGACAGCAGCGTGCTCGCCGCGGTCGGGGCACGCATCCGCGAAGTCTATTCGACCGACCTGCTCGCCGGCGCCCGCCGCAAAGACACCCATATTCCCGGTCCGGACGGGACGATTCCCGCCATCGAACTCACGCTTCCGCTGCCCGTCCGTTTCGACCGCCTGGTCCTGCAGGAAGATCTCTCGAAAGGGGAGCGCGTGGAAGCCTTCGCCCTGGATGTCTGGGAGGACGGCTGGCGGGAAGTCGCCCGTGGCGAGAACATCGGCTACCGCCGTACCCTGCGTTTCCCGGAGCAGAACGCCCTGCGTCTGCGCATCCGCATCCTCGCCTCCCGCGCCGAAGCACAACTATCGACCATATCCGCATATTATACAAAATAGTTATACGATGATACCCGAAATCCAACAAGCCAACGAAGCCTTTGTCGCCGCCGGACGCGGCGCCGCATTCGCCGCCAGCAAGATTCCCGCCAAGGGGGTCGCCATCGTCTCGTGCATGGACGCGCGGCTGATCACCCTGCTCACCGCCGCGCTGGGGCTGGAGAATGGCGACGCCAACATCATCACCAACGCCGGTGCGCTCGTCACGAGCCCCATCGACAGCACGATGCGCAGCCTGCTCGTGTCCATCTATGAGATGAAAGTGAAGACCGTGATGATCGTCGGTCACACCGACTGTGGCGTCTGCGGAATGCGCAGCACCGAATTCTTCCACCTGATGCAGGAACGCGGTATCGACAGGCAGTTCGTCCAGGAAGCGGCGCACGATCCGAATGTGGTGAATATGCTGACCGGATTCACCGAGACGGAGCAGTCCGTCCGGGATTCGGTGCGCATCGTGCGCAACCACCCGCTCGTACCGCAGGACGTTGCCGTCGAGGGTTACATTCTCGACACCTTCACGGGCGAATTGCGGCCGGTGGCGTGATCAGCTGACCTTGCCCTTGCCGGGTTTGAAATTACGCAGGAAATCTTCCAGGCGGAGTTCGCTCGGGCGGGAGCCGCGGGCGACGGGATCCATCGGCGTGCCGACGGGCTCGCCGGTAAGTTCATCTTCGGGCGGGCCGAGAATCTCGTCGATGAGGGCGAAAGTCTGCTCCAGCAGATCCAGGGCGTGTTCCGCCTGGGCACGCTGCTCGCCATCCTTGATCTGGGGAAGATTCTCCCGCAGGGGGATGCGGGCGTCGATCTCGCTGACGCTGCGCTCCACATCCAGGGCCACATCCTCCACGGCATACAGGACTTCCTTGATCTCCTGCAGGCGCTTGATGCTCTCCTGCAGGGTCTTGATATCGTCGGCGTAGGTTTTCTTCATCTTATCTCATCAACTTTTTGTATTTGAAGCGCTTGGGCTCCGTCTCGCCGAGGCGGGCCTTGCGGTTCTCTTCGTATTCACTGTAGCTTCCCTCGAAGAAATAGACCTGGGCGTCCCCTTCGAAGGCAAGGATGTGCGTGGCAATGCGGTCCAGGAACCAGCGGTCATGGCTGACCACCACAGCGCAGCCCGCGAAGCCGTCCAGACCTTCCTCCAGGGCGCGGATCGTGTTGACGTCCACGTCGTTGGTCGGCTCGTCGAGCAGCAGCACGTTGCCCTCGTCCTTGAGCGTGAGCGCAAGATGCAGGCGGTTCCGCTCGCCTCCGGAGAGGACCCCGCAGAGTTTCTCCTGGTCGGCGCCCGAGAAATTGAAGCGCGACACCCAGGAACGGGCGTTGATCTCCCGTCCGCCCAGGCGCACCCACTCGGAATTGCCGGCGATGGTCTCATAGACCGTCTTGTCGGGATCGATGCTCTTGTGCTGCTGGTCCACGTAGGCGATCTTGGCTGTCGGGCCGATCTCGATGCTGCCGCTGTCGGGCTGCTCGATGCCCATGATCAGGCGGAAGAGGGTGGTCTTGCCCGCGCCGTTGGGGCCGATCACGCCTACGATGCCGGCAGGCGGCAGCACGAAGCTCAGATGCTCGAAAAGCAGGCGGTCGCCGTAGCCTTTGGACACATCGTGGAACTCGATGACCTTGTTGCCCAGATGCGGGCCGTTGGGAATGTAGATCTCGAGGCGCGACTCCTTCTCCCGGGCGTCGGCGGAAGCCAGTTTCTCGTAAGCGCCCAGACGGGCTTTCTGCTTGGCCTGGCGGGCCCTGGGGGCCATCCGCACCCATTCAAGCTCCCGCTCGAGAGTCTTGCGCCGGCGGCTCTCCTGCTTCTCCTCTTGCGCGAGGCGGATGCTCTTCTGCTCCAGCCAGGAGGAATAATTCCCCTTCCAGGGAATACCTTCGCCGCGGTCCAGTTCGAGGATCCAGCCCGCCACATTGTCGAGGAAATAGCGGTCGTGGGTAACCGCGATGACCGTGCCCTTGTACTGCTTCAGGTGTGCTTCCAGCCACTGGATACTCTCGGTGTCCAGGTGGTTGGTGGGCTCATCGAGCAGCAGCACGTCCGGCTCTTTGAGCAGCAGGCGGCACAACGCCACCCGGCGCCGTTCGCCGCCGGAAAGCGTGGCCACCTTGGCATCGGGCGGGGGACACTGCAGGGCGTCCATCGCCCGCTCAAGCTTGGCGTCGATCTCCCAGCCGTCGTGATGTTCGATGAGTTCGGTGAGTTCGCCCTGGCGCTCGATCAGCGCGTTCATCTCATCATCGGACATCGGCTCCATGAATTTCAGGCCGATCTCATTGTACTCGGTCAGCAGGTCCATCACCTCCTGCACACCCTCCTGGACCACTTCCATCACGGTCTTGTCCGGGTCCATCCGGGGCTCCTGTTCGAGATAGCCCACGCTGTAGCCCGGTGCCCAGACCACCTCGCCCTTGTAGGACTTTTCCTCGCCGGCGATGATCCGCAGCAGGGTGGATTTACCCGAGCCGTTCAGACCGATGATGCCGATCTTGGCGCCATAGAAGAAGGAGAGGTAGATGTCCTTGAGGATCACCTTGTTGTTGTGGGGGAGGACCTTGCCGACCCCGTTCATCGAGAAGATTATCTTTTCGTCGGCCATGGGAAGTTATTTGGAGGCTTTTTTGAATTTCCAGAGGAAGAAGAGCGATATGCTGAGCACGATCACAACGCCGCCGATCCAGCGGTTCCAGCCGGCGGGGAGGTTGAGCCCGATCTGGGCGATGGAGATATAGGTAACGCTGACGGCCGTCATCAGGCAGGCCGGCAGCAGGGTGATCAGGTACCACCCGCCCTTGCGTTCCCGCACGAGGAAGACCGTCACCGCCCAGAGGGTGAAGACGGCCAGGGTCTGGTTGGCCCAGCCGAAATAGCGCCAGATCACGTTGAACCCGTCCTCATTGGCGATGTTGAACCACAGCAGCAGGGCCGCCACGGCGAAGAGGGGAACGCTGATGGCCAGGCGCTTCGCTACGGGCCGCTGGTCGAAGTGCAGGAAGTCCGCGATGATGAGCCGGGCGCTGCGCAGGGCCGTGTCGCCGCTGGTGATGGGCGCGGCCACCACGCCGCAGAGCGCCAGGATGCTGCCGGCAATGCCCAGCCAGTTGCGGGAGACCTTGGTCACCACGGTCGGTGCCGCATCTGCGAAAGTCCCGCCGACCTCGGCCGCACCGCCGCCGAAGAAGAAATAGGAGGACACCGCAGCCCAGATCAGGGCCACGAGGCCCTCGGTGATCATCGAGCCGTAGAAGACCGGGCGGCCCAGCCGCTCATTCTTCAGGCAGCGTGCCATCAGGGGGCTCTGGGTGGCGTGGAAGCCGCTGATGGCCCCGCAGGCGATGGTCACGAACATATACGGCCAAATCGGCTGGCCCTTGCCGCCCCAGGTCTGGCTGCGGTTCTGCAGGCCGTCCCAGAGTTCGGGAATATCCGGGGAGCGGAGCACCAGGCAGACCATCAGGGCGATGGCCATGAAAATGAGCGCCACGGCGAAAAGGGGATAGATGCGGCCGATGATCTTGTCGATCGGGAGCATCGTGGCGATAATGTAATAGACGAAGATCACGCCCGCCCAGATCATGAAGGCGGAGGAACTGCCGTTGCCGGCCAGGTCCTTGAGAATCACGGCCGGACTATACACGAACACGGCGCCGACCAGCACCAGCAGGAGCACGGAGAAGCAGAGCATCACGGTCTTGGCGTGGCGCCCCAGGTACTTGCCGATCAATTCCGGGAGGCCCGCTCCGCCGTTGCGCAGCGACAGCATCCCGCTGAAATAGTCGTGCACGGCCCCGCCGAAGATGCAGCCCAGCACGATCCACAGATAGGCCGCAGGGCCGAACTTCGCACCCATGATGGCGCCGAAAATCGGACCCGTCCCGGCGATGTTCAGGAATTGGATCATGAAAACCTTCCAGGTGGGAAGGGCGATGTAATCGAGACCGTCCGCCTTCGTGATGGCAGGCGTAGGACGCTCCGGATCGGGTCCGAAGACTTTCTCGACGAACTTTCCGTAGATGAGGTACCCGAGGAGCAGGGCGATGACACTGATAAAGAATGATACCATAATACAAATTTATGAATTATTTCCGGAAAATGCCTATCTTGTACCCGGCAATCCACCCGCACACGATTATGCCCGTCTGGTTGAACATTTTTTTCGCCATCTTGCTTGTCAGCATCATCCTGATGGAAATCGCCGAAAACGGTCATCCCATCCGGACGCTGGCCTGGATCCTCGTGCTGACCTTCCTGCCGGTTATCGGGCTGGTGCTGTATTTCTTCTTCGGCCGCGACCGCAAGAATCGCCGCATGGTCAGTCCGGAAGACATGGAGCGCCTGAAAACACTCTCCGAACAAGCCTGCCAGGGCCACATCGCCGACCCGGTCCCGGACAGACAGCACAACCTGATCACCTTGTTGAGCGCAGCAGGCGGGGCCCTGCCGGTCCGGGACAACGACGTGAAGGTCTATACGGATTTTCCGTCGATGTATGAAGACCTGCTTGCCGACCTGGAGGCTGCACAGCACCACATCCATTTCCAGTTCTTCAAGTTCGAGGACGACGAGATGGGACGCCGGGCCGAGGAGATCCTGGCCCGCAAATCGGAGGAGGGTGTGGAGGTACGGTTGCAAATCGATGATCTGGCCAATCTCTTCCGCCGCAAATTCTACCGCCGGATGGCCGAACGGGGCGTGCAGGTGCGGCCCTTCTTCCGCGTACGCCTGCTGATGCTCTCCAGCGACACCAACTACCGCAACCACCGCAAGAACGTGGTCATCGACGGGCGGATCGGCTACACGGGCGGAATGAATATCGCCAACCGCTATGCCGGCGGGATCCGGAACGGCGTCTGGCGCGATACCCACATCCGGGTGACCGGACCGGCCGTCGCCGAGATGCAGACCGCTTTCCTGGTGGACTGGAAATTCTCCACCAAGCAGTTGCTGGACGACCCCATCTATTACCCGGTCCTGCCGCCCGCCGGGAATCAATTGATGCAGATCGCCACGGCGGGGCCGATGGGGGAGTTCCGGGTCATCCTGCAGGGTATGCTGCGCATCCTTGCCGAGAGCAAGCGTTATATCTATATCCAGTCGCCCTATTTCGTCCCCAACGAGCCGATGATGCTCGCCTTGCGCAACGCCGCCCTTTCCGGCGTGGACGTGCGCCTGATGATTCCCAAGAATGACGACCAGGGCTTCCTGGTACGCTATGCCTCGCATTCCTATGTCGACGACCTGCTCCGCGCCGGGGTCCGGGTCTGCTTCTATGAAGCGGGCTTCTTGCATGCCAAGATGATCGTCGCCGACGATGAAGTCGTCTCGATCGGCTCCACCAACCTCGACATCCGCAGTTTCGAGCAGGATTTCGAGATCAACGCTTTCATCTATGATACCCCGCTCGCCGAGCAGATGCGCAAAGTCTTCTGGCAGGATGAATGTGACGGGCAATACATGGATGCGAAGACCTGGGCGGCCCGTCCGCTCTTCAAGCGTTTCCTGGAGTCGCTGGCGCGTCTTTTCTCCCCGCTGTTGTAGCCGGACCGGACGTCCGGACGATTTGTTACAGTATTTCATCAAACACTGCTTATGAATAAGATTTATTCCATCACCCTGATCGCCGCTTGCGCGATGATGGTCTTCTCTTGCAAGAACAATGATAAGGAAGAAAAAAAATTACCCAACCCCATCAAGCGATCCATCGAGGTTGTCGATCGTAGCAGTGAGGCACTGTTCGACGACGCCATCACTTATGCTTCTGTCGAAATTAAGCCTACGTTCGATGGCGGAGACGCCAATGATTTCGTCAAGTATGTCCAGAAGAACTTGAAATACCCGGCCAGCGCCCTCGAAAATCACGAGGAAGGCCGCGTGACGGTCAATTTCATCGTCGATCAGAATGGCAAGGTCCAGAACGCCAAGGTGGTCAAGGGTGTCTCCGAAGCCCTGGATGCCGAAGCGCTCCGCGTGGTCAGCAATTCTCCGGACTGGACTCCGGGCCAGCAGGGTGGCGACCTTGTGCCCGTAAGCTTCAGTATCCCCGTGCTCTTCAAGATTCACTAAGCCCGAATCGGTTCAAACCGCAGAGCCTCCCCGGCGTAACGCGGCCCTGTCCGGTGTGGACGTGCGGCTGATGATCCCCGAGAAGGACGTCCGGACGTTTCTGCGCCCCATTTGTAACAATATTTCATTAAAATATTTAACAACGAGGCGGAATTATTGTTAACTTTGTCATCCGGAAAAACGTTTAACTATTATATTCGACTTATGAAAAAGATTCTATCCATTACCCTGATCGCCGCTTGTGCGATGATGGTCTTCTCTTGCAAGAACAACGGCAAGGGAGAAGAAGAAGTACCCGAGCCCGCCAAGGACGCTATCGAGGCTGTCGAGGAAGCGGCCGATGCTGCCAAAGAGGCCATCAAGGACGGCGCCGAGGCGGTCGATGAGGCTGCCAAGAAGGCCAAAGAGGCCGTGGATCGCGCGGGCGAGAAGCTCGAGAAGCTCCCGGACATCATTCCCTATACCTCCGTCGAAGTCAAGCCGACCTTCAACGGCGGCGATGCGGACGCTTTCGTGAAGTATGTCCAGCAGAACCTGAAATATCCTCCCCGCGCCCTCGACAATCAGGAGGAAGGCCGCGTGACGGTCAACTTCGTCGTGGACCAGAACGGTAAGGTCAAGAACGCCAAGGTGGTCAAGGGTGTCTCCGATGCCCTGGACGCCGAAGCGCTCCGCGTGGTCAGCAACTCTCCGGACTGGACGCCGGGCAAGCAGGGCGGCAACGCCGTGCCTGTAACCTACAGCATCCCGGTGGTCTTCAAGATTCAGTAAGGCCCTTCCGGTTCAAACGCAGGTTCTCCCCGGCGCTTGCCTTCCAGGCAGGATTGCCGGGGAGCTTTCTTTTTGAAAAAATGTGCCTTGGAGGGCCACGAATCTATGATTTTCTGAAAATTATTCCTAAATTTGTAAAATTGAAGCATATTTTGTAGGAATTCATATGCCCTTGGAGGAAGTATATCCGCTGGATCCCGGGAAAGTCTACTTCTCGATGGACGAGCTGACGCTCGACACCGAGGAGGGTCCCAAGACACTCCGGATGGGTGCGTGGCTCAATGTCGATCCGGTGCGCATCCATCGGATGATTGTGCGCGACAAAGTCCTCCAGGTCGACCAGATGGAGGTGCTCAACCCCCTGGTCAGCAAGCTTCGCCGGGCGGATCCGGACTATTTCAAGAAATTCATGGGCCTGCGCCTGGTCATCGACTATCCCGGCTACAGTTCCGGCATCCTCGCCAAAATCCCCTTCGAGAACGATCCTGTCGGCTTCTACAAATGGTGGCGCAAAGGCAAGCACGAAGACAAGGTCTATCTCTCGCTCGGCAACCAGGTCCGCCTGTTCCAGAAAGTCGCGATGATGGAGCCCAAGATGATTCTCAAAAAAGACCTCGAAATCCTTAAATAGTTATATGGAAAATCCTTTGAAAAAGACTTGTCTGCACGACCTCCACGTTGAGCTCGGTGCGAAGATGAGCCCTTTCGCCGGTTATGACATGCCGATCCAGTACGGCGGCATCATCGAAGAGCATAACGCCGTGCGGGAAGCCGTCGGCGTCTTCGATGTCTCCCACATGGGAGAGATTTTCGTCAGCGGCCCCGGCGCCGAAGCCTTTGTCAATCATATCTTCACCAACGACGTCCGCGGCCTCTCCGACGGGACCATCCTCTACGGGATGATGCTCTATCCGGACGGCGGCACGGTAGACGACCTGCTGGTCTACAAGGAGTTTGCCCCGGACCATTACCTGCTCGTCGTCAACGCCTCCAATATCGACAAAGACTACACCTGGATGCTGGAGCAGGCCGAAGGCTTCGACGTGTGCATCGACAATCAGTCGGACGCCTGGGGGCAGATCGCCGTCCAGGGCCCGAAGGCCGAACAGGCAGTGGTGGACGTGCTGGGATTCCCGGAGGCTGCATCGCTTACCTTCTACACCTTCTGCGATTGCGAGCGCGATTCCCGCCGCGTCATCCTCAGCCGTACCGGCTACACCGGTGAGGACGGCTTCGAGATCTACGCCTGCCCGGAGCTGATCCGTGCCTGGTGGAAGGCCCTGATGGCCGCGGGCGTCGCGCCCTGCGGACTGGGCTGCCGCGACACCCTCCGCTTCGAGGCCGGCCTGCCGCTCTACGGCGACGAGCTGACTGCGGAGATCTCCCCGGTGATGGCCGGACTCGGGATGTTCTGCAAGCTGGACAAGCCTGAATTCATCGGCCAAGAGGCGCTCGCCACCCAGAAGTCCGGAGGCGTGGCGCGCAAACTGGTGGGCATCGAACTCTCCGACAAGGCCGTCCCGCGTCACGGTTACCCTGTGGAACTGGAGGACGGAACCGAGGTCGGCGAAGTCACGACCGGCTACCGCTCCATCAGCCTCGACAAGAGCATCTGCTTCGCCCTTGTGGACAGCGCGTATGCGGCCCTCGGCACACCCCTGCGCGTACGCATCCGCAAACACACTTTCCCCGGGGTCGTCGTCAAGAAGCGCTTCTACCAGACCAGATATAAAAAATAATTCAAAACGAAAACCGAATATGAGCAAAATTGTAGACGGACTCCTGTACCGCGAGTCCCACGAATGGGTCAGAGTGGATGGCAATGTGGCCATCATCGGCGTCTCCGACTTCGCCCAGAGCGAGATGGGGGACATCACCTACGTCGATATGCCCGATGTCGATGACGAAGTCAGCGCCGGCGAGGACTTCGGCGCCCTGGAGAGCGTCAAGACTTCCAGCGAACTGATCGCTCCGGTGTCCGGCGTGGTCGTCGCCGTCAACGAAGAACTCGAGGACAAGCCCGAGCTGATCAACGAAGATGCCTACGAGGCCTGGATCATCAAGGTCGAGATGTCCGACAAGGGCGAACTCGACGCCCTGCTGAACGCCGCTGCCTACGCAGAGATTGCCAAGTAAGCATATGGGAGCATTCAGCTATTTTCCTCACACGGAGGAAGATATCCGCACAATGCTCGAAAGGATCGGTGTCGGCTCGCTCGACGAACTGTACGCCGATGTCCCCGCGGATTTCATCTACAAGGGGGAGTACGACCTGCCGTCCGCAATGAGCGAACAGCAGGTTCGTGACTTTTTCGAGGGCCTTGCCGCCAAGAATAGCCGTCTCAAGGTGTTCGTGGGACAGGGAGCTTATGACCATTACACACCTTCGGTGATCCCGTACATCACCTCCCGGAGCGAATTCCTGACGGCCTACACGCCTTACCAGTGCGAGATCTCTCAGGGAACGCTCCGTTACATCTTCGAGTGGCAGTCGATGATCTGCCGCCTGACGGGTCTGGACTGCGCCAACGCCTCGATGTACGACGGCCCCACGGCCGCCGCCGAAGCGGTGAGGATGTGCGTAGCCAGCACCAAAAAGCGGAATTCCGTCATCGTCTCCGCCCGGCTGCTGCCGAACGTGATCGACACGATCCGCACCTATGCCAAGTATGCCGGCATCAACGTCGTGGTCACCGACAAGGTGGCGGAAGAAGTAGCTGAAGGAGTACTTGACCTGGCGGGCGTCATCGTCCCGTCCATCAATCGCTTCGGCATCATCGAAAGCCACCTCGGCCTGGCGGATCTCGTCCACGGGATGGGCGCTCTGCTGGTGGAGTATTGCGACCCGTCTGCCCTCGCTGTGGTGAAGACCCCGGCCGAGTGGGGCGCCGACATCGCCGTGGGAGACGGCCAGAGTCTCGGTATTCCGCTCTGTTACGGCGGACCTTATGTGGGCTTCATGGCCAGCACCGCCGCCTTGATGCGCAAACTGCCCGGCCGCATCGTCGGCCAGACCACGGACGCCTCCGGCAAGCGCTGCTACGTCCTCACCCTGCAAGCCCGCGAGCAGCATATCCGCCGCGAAAAGGCTACCTCCAACATCTGTTCCAACGAGTCCCTGATGGCGCTCTGGTGCACGGTCTACCTGTCCCTGATGGGTCCCGAGGGCATGCGCAAGCTCAACGCTCTTTGCTATGAGGGTTCGCACTACCTGCACGACGCCCTGCTCGCCACGGGCAAGTTCAAGCGCTTCTTCGACGGGGAGTTCCTCAAGGAGTTCTGCCTCCAGCCGCTCTGCGATGTCGAGAAACTTCAGCAGGCGCTGCTCGACGCCGGCTTCTTCGCCGCGCTCCAGACCGAGGAGGGTTTCGTGACCTTCTGCGTCACGGAGAAGCATTCCCGCGAGGAGCTGGACCGCATCGTCGAAATCGTCAAATCAATCTAAGGAGGGCTGCGATATGAAATACTACGACAAACTCATCTTCGAACTCTCCCAACCGGGACGTTGCGGATACTCCCTGCCTGAAACACTTTTAGCCGCACCGGAGGACCGTTCGGACCAGCGTGCCCCTTCAAAACGTCCTTCGGACCCCACCGCTTCGCGGTCCCCCCTCTTACGATGCCGAGGGTGGCACGGTTTTGCAGGGGCAGCTGGTCCCGACCCGGTCGAAAACGGGGCGGCTGCTGGTCGCCAGATACTGTGGCGGGAAGCTCCGCTGGACCTGCCGGAAGTCAGCGAGGTGGATGTGGTGCGCCATTATACAAACCTGTCCCAGATGAACTTCGGCGTCGACACGGGCTTCTACCCCCTCGGCTCCTGCACCATGAAATACAACCCCAAGATCAACGAAGAAATCGCGAATCTCCCGGGGTTCACCGGCCTCCACCCCCTCCAGCCCCTCGACACCGTCAAAGGCGCCCTGGAAGTCTACGCCGCCATGGACAAAGCCCTCGCCGCCATCACCGGCATGAAGCATTTCACCTTCCTGCCCTGCGCCGGCGCCCACGGCGAACTCACCGGCCTGATGCTGATGCGTGAATACCACCTCTACCGCGGCGACAAGGCCCGCACCAAGGTTATCGTCCCCGACAGCGCCCACGGCACCAACCCCGCCTCGGCCGCCGTCTGCGGCCTAGACATCGTGGTCGTCAAATCCAAAGAGGACGGCCTCGTGGACGTGGAAGCGCTCAAGCCCCTGCTCGGACCGGACATCGCCGGCATCATGCTGACGAACCCCAACACCCTGGGCCTCTTCGAGCGCGACATCAAGGAGATCGCCGAACTCGTGCACGCCTGCGGCGGCCTGCTCTACTATGACGGAGCGAACATGAACCCGCTCCTGGGCATGGTCCGTCCCGGCGACATGGGCTTCGACATCATGCACCTGAACCTCCACAAGACCTTCTCCACGCCCCACGGCGGAGGCGGTCCCGGAAGCGGCCCCGTGGGCGTGTCGGACCGCGTGGTCCCGTTCCTGCACATCCCGCACGTAAGCGGCTTCCACGGCAATTTCGGCATCATCCTGCGGGCCTACGCCTACATCCTGATGCTCGGCCGCGAGCATATCAAGCTGGCCGGTAAACTGGCCACCCTGGGCGCCAACTACATCAAGGAGTCGCTCAAGGATTGCTACAAACTGCCCATCCCGACGGTCTGCAAGCACGAGTTCGTGTTCGACGGACTGCTGGAAAGCAACGGCGTCTCGACGCTCGACGTGGCCAAGCGCCTGCTCGACTACGGCTTCCACGCACCGACGATCTATTTCCCGCTGCTCTTCCACCAGGCCATCATGATCGAGCCCACGGAGACGGAGTCGCTCCAGACCCTGGATGCGTTCATCGCCGTGATGCGCAAGATTGCCGAAGAGGCGAAGGCGGATCCGGAGCTGCTGCACGGCGCCCCGCACAACACGCCGATCGGACGGCCCGACGAGACGACCGCCGCCCGCCAGCCTATTCTCAAATATGACTAAACGACAGAAAGCACTGATCATCCTGCTGACACCCTTCCTGCTGGGATTCCTCCTCGGAATCCTGGTAGGCGGGGGTTGCAGCAAACACGAACGGGTCCGCAAGGAGAAGCCTGCCAAGACCGAGGAAATCGTTGAAGAAAGCACGGAAACGGAAGAAGAGACGAGCGACGATGTAGAAGGGACAGGGGAGTCCACCGCCAAGGAGATCATCTACTACACCAAGTTGCTGAGCTACCCCAAGGAATTCGGCGACGTCAATGAAGTCCACCTCCAGAAAGCCAAGGCCATCGGTCTGAGCAAAATCCCCCCGACCCGCGACAACATCGACACCCGCCATCTCGTCCGCATAGAAGGCAACGAGTACTTTATCGTGGACGACCTGCGCTATTCCGTACCTTATCTGACCCGCGGCGCCGCCGCCGAACTCCAACGCATCGCCAAGGCCTTCAGCGACTCGCTCGTCTCGAAACAATTCCCGATTTACCAGCTTGTCGTTTCCTCGGTCCTCCGAACGGAAGAAGATGTGACCCGCCTGCGCAAGAGCGGCAACCCCAATGCCAGCGACAATTCAGCCCACTGCTACGGCACCACTTTCGACATCACCTACACGCGCTACAATCGCGAAGAGGAGACCGATGAATTCATGCAGCCCTACGAATTGACCAAGGTCCTGGCCGAAGTCCTGCGCGATGAGAAGAAGGCCGGCCGCATCCTGGTCAAATACGAGAAAAAGGAGCACTGCTTCCACATCACCGCCACCCAGACCCAATAATTCCCGCCGTGCAGCAGATCGATCCCGCCTTCCTGCGTTCCTTCCTGAAGGCCCGTCCCGAGGCGAGCCACAAGGGGGATTACGGACACCTGCTGCTCGTCTGCGGCTGTGAATCGATGCCCGGCGCGGCCGTGCTCGCCACGGGCGCTGCGCTCAAGTCCGGCTGCGGCCTGGTCACCCTGCATTCCACGGCCCTGGTCCGGCAGGGGGTCGCCGTCAATTTCCCTTCCGCCATGCTATCGAAAGAGCCTGGTCCCTGCCTGGAAGTGCTTCCGGAGCATCTGGAACGGTATTCGGCCATTGCTGCCGGTCCGGGCCTCGGACGTTCGGGGAAGACCGCGGAAGCGCTCGCCGGACTCCTTCGCCGGGCGAAGCAGGCGGGCATCCCGATGGTGCTCGATGCCGATGCGCTCAACCTCCTGGCAGCACAGCCCGAGCTGCTGGATGACATCCCGAGGGGTTCGGTCATGACCCCGCATCTGGGCGAATTGCGGCGGCTGGTCTCCTGGGAGAGCCCGGAGGAAAAGGACGCCGCCGTCTTCGCGCTTTGCCGCCGGAGCGGCTGCGTGGTGGTCTGCAAGGGCTTTCACAGCGAAATCTATACGCCGGAAGGGGAGAAGTATCTCAATACCACCGGCAATCCCGGCCTGGCGAAAGGCGGCAGCGGAGATGTCCTGACAGGACTCGTCGGCGGATTGCTGGCGCGGGGCTATGATGCCCTGCAGGCGGCCGCGCTGGGCGTCTGGATCCACGGCTTCGCCGGGGACGCCCTGAGCGCGCGCTGCACGGCCGAGGCTTACAACAGCCGCGACCTCATCGAAGTCCTCTATCTGGGATTCAAAGCCCTCTGTTAACGAACCGGGGTAAGCCGGAAGGTGACGACATCGTGCGAGGGTACTTCCACGATGGCCTGCCCCTCAAAAGTCTTGAACGGCTTCTTGGAAGGATTCCAGAGGTCTTTCACCTCATAATTGATGTTCTTGAACTGCGGACTGCGGCCGCTGATTTCGTCTTTGAACTCCATTTCGGGCCAGTCCAGTCCGATGGTCGCATCTTCCGAGCCGGCGTTCAGCACGCAGAAAGCCCAGGCGCCGTCGGAAAGCGGCTTGAACCAATACTGCAGATAGCCCGCTTTCAGGGTCCGGAGGCCCTGGATGCCCAGGGGATCCTGGTCGATGGCGATCACATCTTTGTTCGTGATGATCTCGAGGGTTTCCCGGCTCATATTCGTCAGATCATTGCCGAGGATGAGCGGCGCGGCCATCATGCACCAGAGCGTGAAATGTGCGCGGTCCTCGCTGACGCTCATACCGTTGCCCACCTCCAGCATATCCGGATCGTTCCAATGGTCGGGGCCCGCGTATTTGCGCAGGGGCTCGTTCTGGTCGAGGATTTCCAGCACGCTCTGCGCCCGCCAGCGCGGACGGCCGTTCTCGTCGTAGGTCACCGGGATGGGCAGGAAAGCCACGCCGATGTCGCCGGTGGTGCGCCATGAATGTCCGATGTCCTTCGCCCATTCCCAGGGCTTGTTGGAGCCCCATTCGCAGATGCTGAAGAGGATGGGCCGCCCGGCGCGGCGGAGGGCGCTGCGCATCGTGGTATAGGCACCTATCGGATTAAGATTCTGCGTGTAGCACCAGTCATATTTGAGGTAGTCTACCTCCCAGGAGGCGTAGGTGAAGGCATCCTGGTATTCGTGGCCGTTGCTGCCGGCATAACAGGCGCAGGTGTTGGTGCCGGCATCGCTGTAGATACCCAGTTTGAGGCCGCGCGCGTGGAGATAATCCGCCAGCGCTTTGATCCCGGAGGGGAATTTCTCCTTGTCCTCGTGGATGAAGCCCTGCTCATCCCGCTCGCCGTGCCAGCCGTCGTCCAGATTAAGATAGACGTAGCCGGCGTCGACCAGCCCCAGTTCGACCATCTTGTCGGCCGTGGCTTTGATCAGTTCTTCGTTGATATTGGTGGCGAACTTGTTCCAGGAGTTCCATCCCATCTGCGGGGTGAGGGCGAGTCCTTCCCATTTCGGGAGCGGGGCATCGGGGCGTCGCTGCTGCGCAAAGACGGCGCTGCATATCATGCAGGCCAGCGCGGTGGTAACGAGAATCTTTTTCATGGATATCGGGTTTCAAGATTTGTCTTCCAGGCTGATGACGGTGAGCACGCCGTCCTGGACGCGGAAACGGACATTATGGCCTTCGAAGAGCAGACCGTAGACTCGTTCCGGATCGTCCTGATATTGGGGGCGGGGGTCCTGGGAAAGGATCTCCAGCAGCCCGTCCACGGACTCGGGATCCAACTTGTGGAAGGCCTCCCGCGGAAGCACCACGTGCAACGGTTTCCACTCCTTCCCGTCCACGAAGCCGCTCCGCGCTCCGGGATGGCAGTCGGCATAGGCGAGATAAGGCTTGATATCATAAATGGGCGTGCCGTCGGCCAGGTCGGCGCCCAGGACGTGAATCTCGCCGGCGGCGGGGTCCACACGTTCGATACGTACCGAGCTCAGGCCCAGCGGGTTGGGCCGGTAGGGAGAGCGGGAGGCAAACACGCCCACGCGCTCGTTGCCGCCCAGCCGCGGCGGACGTACGGTCAGACCTTCGGAGGCCGTCGGGCGATTGAGGTGGAAGCCCCAGATGAGCCAGAGATAATCGAAATCTTCCAATCCGCGCACGGCTTCGGGGGAGCGGTAATCAGCTTCGAAAACCACGGTGCCGCGGAGAGACTCCGCCAGACCGGCCTGACGGGGCAGGCCGAATTTTTCCGACACGGGTGCGCGAAAAAAAGCAATCGGTTTGAGCTCCATAAGTTATCATTCTGCGGTTAGTGAAAAGGCGGTGGTATCTGCGGGGACCGTCCCGCGGATCTCGTCCAGATAGTGCTCATACACGCGGTTGAACGCGCTGAGATAGGCCGTGTCCAGCGGCTCCGAGGCAGGGGAGTCGAGCGATAGGGGGTCGATCGCCCGGCCATTCTGGAAGATGCGGAAATCGAGATGCGGGCCCGTCGCCGTGCCCGTGGCGCCGACATAGCCGATCAGGTCTCCCTGGGACACGCGGGAGCCGACCTTGAGCCCGGGGGCATAGCGGGACAGGTGCATGTAGCTGCTCTCATAGCCCTGCATATGCTTGATGCGGATGCGGTTGCCGCCGCCTCCGCCGTCCCAGCCGAGTTTGGTGATCGTCCCGTCGCCGATGGCGTGGACCGGCGTACCGGTCGGTGCGGCGTAATCCACGGCGGTATGGGGACGGACGACCCCCGTCACCGGATGCCTGCGGGCATAGGAGAAGCGGCTGCTGATGCGGTTGTACTTGAGCGGCGCCTTGAGGAACATCCGCTTGAGGCTTTCGCCGCCTTTGTCCCAATACGTATTGGCCCCGTCGCCCGTGTCGAAGCGCACCGCCGCCACCTCCTTGCCTTCCGGGGTGGAGAAGAGGCAGAAATGGACCGTGTCGATGGACACCACTTCGCCCTCGCAGAGGGTCTGGTCATAGATCATCCGGAAACGGTCGCCATCCTGCAGGGCGAAGAAATTGACGCTCCACTGGTAAATGTCCGCCAGGTCCATGATCAAGGTCGGAGACGAACCGGCCGCAATCATGTCGTTCCAGAGCGAACTCGTGATGGTCACGTCGGCATATTTGTGCTCGTGCTCGACGGGCTTGTCCACATTCCAGAGCGCTAGCGAATCGCTGCAACGGAAGACGGTGGAGCGCACCCGGTTCTGGTCATAGACGGCATAGCGCAGCGTACGCGCCCCGTTCGCGGAGGAATAGTAGGCGCGGACCAGATTGCCCGCACGCAGTTTGCGGACGTCGAAGGTGGAATCACAGCACTGTGCCAGTTCGAAAGCGTCCTGGGGTGACATGCCCAGCCGGACCATCAGGCCGGTGAACGTTTCTCCGGAATGCACCTGCGAACTGTCGACCTGATAGGCTTCCGGGTAGAATCCCAACGGCGGAGACTCCAGGACCAGGGGGCCGACCTCCACCCGCCCGCGCGGACCGCAGGCGGCGAGGGCCAGGAGCAGGGTGGCAGTAAGGATCAGGCGACAGTTTTTCATATCAGGAGATTCCGGGTCAGGCCCGGAACTTATTTGATCAAACT
>JAEEVG010000042.1 GCA_016290835.1 Bacteroidales bacterium
CCGCTACTAAGAAAACTCCTACTCCCTGCTCGTGTCCCAGTTCGTCGAAGACGAGAAGATGGACCTCGAGGAACTCAAGGCCCTGATCGCCACCATTGAAAAAAAGCGCAAATGATGACCCCGTTCCTCTTATATCTGCTGCGCGCGAGCCTCTACATGGCCCTCTTCTACGCATTCTTCCTGCTGGTGATGCGGCGCACCTCCCTGTTCCGCTTCAACCGCGCGGCCCTGCTCGCGGGCACGGTGATCTGCCACCTGCTCCCACTCCTGCCCCTGCGCACCGTCATCATCCCGGAGATCTCGTTACCCGTTTCCCCCGAGACCCTGGAAGCGGCCGCCGAACCGACCGGCGCCTCTGCGCCCCCCTTCCCCTGGCT
Organism: Bacteroidales bacterium; assembly: GCA_016290835.1. Classification (GTDB taxonomy): domain Bacteria; phylum Bacteroidota; class Bacteroidia; order Bacteroidales; family UBA932; genus Cryptobacteroides. Next base: position 378 of record JAEEVG010000042.1, read on the forward strand.
CATCGCCCTCTACGCCGCCGGCGTACTCGCCGTCCTGCTGCTCTGCCTCATCTCCATTGCGCGGACGCGCCGGATCATCCGGAGCGGCACCCAGGTGCCCTGCGAAGGCTGCCGCCTGACGCTCACCGAGCGCGAAATCCCCTCCTTCAGCTGGGGCCGCCGCATCGTGATGAGCCGCAACGACTACGAGCACTACCCCGCCATCCTCGCCCACGAACGCGAGCACGTTCGGAAGCATCACTCCCTGGACGTGGCCCTGATGACGGCCGCGGCGGCGCTCCACTGGTTCAACCCCCTGGTGTGGATCACCCGTGCGGAACTCAAGCTCCAACACGAATACGAGGCCGATGAAGGCCTTCTCCAAAAAGGCATCGATGCAACTCAATATCAACTACTTCTGGTGCGGAAAGCCGTGGGAGAGCAACGCTTCTCCCTGGCCAACGGCTTCGATCACGCCAAACTCAAACAAAGAATCAACATGATGCAAAGAAAGCCCTCCTCCGGGTGGATGCGCCTCGCCTATGCGGGCATCCTTCCCCTGCTTGCCGGGACGATGTTCCTGTGCAACCCCGTCCGGGCGGAAGTCCGCCCCGCCCCTGATGCGCCCGCCACGGCGGTCGCCCCTCCCGACACGGCCAAGGTCGTGCCCTACGCCCGGGTCACCCGAAAGCCCACCTTTCAAGGCGGGGACGCCAACACATTCAACCTCTGGCTCAGGACACAGCTCGTCTATCCGGAAGAAGCCAAGAAGGCCGGCATCGAAGGCCGCGTGATGGTCCAGTTCACGATTTGCGAAGACGGTGTGCTCCGGGATGTCAAGGTTATGCGCAGCGTGGATCCCAGGTTGGATGCCGAGGCCGTCCGCGCAATATCCTCGTCCCCGAAATGGGAGCCCGGCGAAGAGGAAGGTAAGCCCTGCAAGGTGACCTACCTGTTCCCCGTCATTTTCAAAACCAATGGTGATTCCGCCGCCCCGACAGTCGTCAGCTTCCGGAAGAACGGACAGACCCCTGCACCCATCTCCGTCACCAGTGAGCCGATGCCCGACAAGATCCAGATCCGCGGCGCCTCTGACGGAGTCCTCGTTTATGTGGACGGTCTCAAGGCCCCTGACGGCTCAAAGGCCCTCGAGCGCCTCGACCCCAACGACATCGATTCCATCACCGTCCTCAAGGACTCCTCCGCCGTCGCCCTCTACGGTCCCGACGCCAAGAGCGGCGTCATCCTCGTCAACACCAAGAAAAAATAATCCCTCCCTCCCCTCTGCCGCCAATGTCCCATTCCCCCGGGATATTGGCGGCAGATTCGGGTCCGGCCACCTGGTTATTTTTTTTGTATCTTTGTCCTATGAGACGTTATTTCCCCTTTCTGCTCTGCACCTTGCTGCTCGCCGGCTGCCGGACGCAACCATCCGGCAACGGTATCTTCCGCGTGGATCTCGACAGCGCCCGTCCGGAAACGGAAGCGAATCAAATCCTGAGCCTGCAAAGCGAAGTCCGCCTGGATCCGGAAATCATCGTAGGTGACAATGTGCAACTGCAGGTCACCCGGGACCGGATCCTGGTGGGTGATCGTCGCGGCACCCTGTATATCGCCGACCGCAGCGGGAGATTGCTCAATACCATCTCCCGGCGCGGTAACGGGCCGGGAGAATACCTGACGCTGGCCAATTTCCATTACTACGAAGACCTCGACCGGATTGAGATCCACGACGGGCTGAAAAACCGGCTGCTGCGTTATACCCCTGACGGCGAATTCCTGGATGCCGTGGAGGCGGAGTTTCGGATGGGATTCGGCGACTATATCCGGGACGGAGATTCCTATTGGTTCAACCATAGTTATCGTCAGGCCGAGGAATCCGAACGCTTCTGCCTGTTGCGGACCAACGATAAACTGGAGATCGTGGAGAGGCAGCTTCCCTATGAGGAGCCGCTTTCCTCGACGCTGGTTCCCCGCCGCTTTTTCTGGAACTGCGACGGCAAGATCCGCTTCTACCAGATTTATGACCAGGCCGTGTATGACATTGCTCCGGGAGAGGAGCCCCGGGAGGTCTGGCGCGTAGATTTCGGCAAATATGGTCTCAACCGGGATGAACTGTTCACCGCCTTGTCGGGATCGACGACCGGATCCCTCGACTTGTCCGGGGCCGGCGTCTGCTTCATGAATGCGTCGGAGACACCCGGCCAAATCTGCCTGGACTTTATCTTTCACGATCAGGACTACCTCATCGGCATCTCCAAGCAGACAGGACGGTCCGTCATCTTGACCTTCCCCGATATCCTTCCCTCCGAATATACCCTGCGCACCACCTGGGAGGACCAGTTCGTCGCCCTGGACAACAGCGATCCGGAAGCGCTCCGGGTCCGATTCTTCCGCTTCAATTTATGAAACGTCTCCTCCCCTGCCTGTTTGCCACTATGCTGCTCGCCGCCGGGCCGCCCGCACTCCGCGGGCAGGATCTCGCGGCGGTGCGGGAGTACAAGCAGCTTTGGAAGTATGACGAGGCCATCACGGCGCTGACGCAACTGATGGCCGAGCAGGGCCCGCAGCCGGTCCTGCTGGAAGAACTCGCCGACTGCCACTACCAAAGCGGGAACGCCGCCGCTGCCCTGGAGCAGTACACCCTGCTCGCGGAAATGCAGCCGGGAAACCTGCTCTACAAACTCCGCCTGATGAACCTGCTATACCGCGGCAGGCAGTACGACGCTGCCATCACGCTCGGACGGGAGGTCCTGCAGCGGGACTCCATCACGCAAGTGATCGCGCTCGTCGGGGATGCATTCAACCAGCTGGAGCAGCGCGACTCCGCGGAATGCTATTACCGCAGCGCCCTCTCGCGCCGCCCGCATAACGAGACCGTCCTCAACAAACTCTGCAGCATCCTGCTGGGCCGGGAACAGTTCGACGAAGTCCTCGCGCTGACGGACGAATTCCTCGCCGGGGAGCCGGACAACCTGACCATCCTGCCCGTCCGGGGCCTGGCTTATTACAACAAAAACCTGTACACTGAATCCGAGGCCGATTTCACCCGGATGAACAAACTCGGAGACGACGGATATGCCGTCCACTATTACCTGGGCCAGTGCGCCCTGAATCTCGGCAGCCATTACGCCGCGGAAGCGGAATTCGAAAAGGCCTGGCAGCGGGATTCCACGGACGTGGGCCTGGCCATCACGATCGGCAAATTGCGGGGAGACCTGCACTATGACGAATGGGAGAAATGGTACGACAAGGCCCTGGAGATGCTCAGTCCCGGCCAAAAGGTCATCGCGACCACCAGCGCCGCCCACCAGAACTACGCCCTGACGGCCTATAAGTTCGGCCGTTACGACCTGTGTATCGAGCATTATCTCAAGATGCTGGAATATAGTCCGAAGCACTATTCCGCGTATTATATGATCGCGCAGTGCTACGAGATGAAGAAAGATTTCAAGAACGCCCTGAGCTGGTACAAGAAAGCCCAGTCGGCCTTCGCCCCCGGCTCCCGCGGCCGCGAGATCGCCGACAGCGGCGTTGCGCACGCGACCGCCGAACTATTTATGGAAGAAACCGGCGAAAAAAAGTAACATTTCCCGAAAAACCTCGTCTGAAAGAATATGAAAAAGATACTTTGCTTCGCACTTACCCTGCTGCTCGCCGCGTGCGGGCCGCGGGTGGCCGAGACCACGATCATCCACGGCCGGGCCGAGGGCGGCACGGCCGAACGGGCCAGCATCTACGTCTGGGATTATGAACTCAATGAGCCGATCGAACTCGCGGACGGCGGCTTCACCTATGAGCTGCCGACCAACAAAGCCGTCGTCGCCACGCTCACCTGCCGGATCGACGGGAAGGACGTCCTCCAGCCGCTGATCCCGGACGGGTCGGAGCTGACCGTCATCTTCCGTCCCGACGGCGCGGAGCTCCGCTCATCCAACCGGAAATCACTCAATTACGAGCTGGTCGAGATAGATAAAAAGGACAAACAAATTACGGCGAAGATCCGGGCCAGACAGGCCGCCCAGAATGCCGGGGCTACCCAGGAAGTGCTCGACTCCCTCTATCAGCAGATCCAGGAGGATATGCGGGCGTTGCATCAAGAATACCGGGAGAACATCGAGCAGCACAAGGATGACTACCTGGGTGTCGAAGGTCTCTCGAGGCTGCGGGGGATGCTCACGGACGAGCAGATCGATTCGCTGATCGGCACCCTCGACTCCACCGCCATCCGCACGATCCGGGTCCAGACGATGCGCAATGACATCCAGGGACGGCTCCGGACGAAGGAAGGAAAACCCTTCGTGGACTTCAGTTACGAATTCGAAGGAAAGACGCTCCGCCTCTCGGATTATGTCGGCAAAGGGAAATACGTCCTGGCTGACTTCTGGGCCAGCTGGTGTCAGCCCTGCATCGCCGAGCTGCCCCATCTGAAAGAGGTTTATCGGCAATTCAACGGACCGGAATTCACCATCCTGGGCATCACGGTCTCCGACGACCCGGCAGACAGCCGGACCGCCATCCGCGAACACGCCCTGCCCTGGGACCAGCTGATCGGTTCCAATATGCTGGCGGCCGAAACCTACGGCGTCGACGCCATCCCGCACCTCATCCTCTTCGGCCCCGACGGCACGATCCTGCGCCGCGATCTTCACGGCAGCGAACTTACCGCCATCCTTTCGGAAATCTTTGCAAAATGAGAATACATACTTTTATCACGCTCAGCCTGTCGATCCTGCTGCTCGCGGCGTGCGGGAGCGGCCCGAAGGACGCTTCGGTTTATGAGATCGATCTGGACGCCGCGCGGCCCGAGGCCGAGTTCGCACCGCTCGTCAAGATCCGGGAAGAGATCACCATCGATCCCTCCCTGCTGATCTCTTCCGACCTTTCCGTCCAGGTCGGCCGGAAGAACATCGTCCTGCTCGATATGCAGACCAACCAGATCCACGTCCTGGACCGGCAGGGACGGCTGGTCCGAAGCATTTCCCGGCGGGGCAACGGGCCCGGAGAGTATTCCCGCATCGCAAAACTCTTCTTCGACGAGCAGGCCGGGCAGATCTGCATTACGGACCCGGACAAGAACAACCTCTTGATTTACAACCTGGAAGGAGAAGTGGTCGATGTGCTGAAATTCGAGTTTGCCAGCATGGGCTACAACAATTTCACCCGGTGGAACGGGAATTATTACATCGAGCACAATAACCAGCCTGCCGACGAGGAATACCGTTTCGCACTCCTCCAGGCCGACGGGGAACTGCAGCTCACCGGGAAGTATCAGCCCTACGAAACGCCGCTCTCCGCCCACGTCTTCTCCGGCGACTCTTTCTGGACCGTGGGCCAGGATCTGCTGTTCTTCCCGCGTTACAGCCAGACCGTTTACCAAGTCTTCCCGGACCGGGAGCCCGAACCCTGCTACTCCTTCTCTTTCGGCCGCCACGACCTGAACCGCGAGGAGCTTTTCAAAATCCTGGGCTCCGGCAGCATCTTTATGCGTGATATCCTCGATGCCGACACGATCAGTCTGCTGGGCATCAACCAGACGCCCCAGACCATCCTGGCGAACACCTACTGCTCCGGCAAGGCCTTTGTGTTCTGCGTGGACAGGAAAAGCCTGGAAACGAAGGTTTTCGTCCTCGCGGACCGGGAGGAACGGGATCCCCTGATGTATCCCGTCAGCACCGCTGGAGACTGCTTTGTCGCGAAGGATGAGAGCGATCCGGATCTCCTGAAAATCCGTCTCTATTCCTTGGATTTTTAATTTACCCGCTTATGAAAAGATCTCCCATTCTCCTTGCCGCACTCCTGACGCTGGCCGCCTGCACCGGGAAGGCCCCGAAGCAGGGCGCCCTGATCGAAGGACGGGCCACCGGCCTCGACCCGGCAGAAAAAATCGTGGCCATCCTCTTCCATTACGAAGGCAAGACCGGGGAAGGCCTGTTGAGTGACACCCTGCGGGACGGGCATTTCAGCTTCCGGCTGGATTCCCTGTCCGGAGAGAATTATTATGGCATCACCCTGATCCACTTCGACGGGGACCGGATGGTCAAGGTCGTCAATGACGGGCCCGAAATCTATCTCGAGCCGGGTGCGTATGTCCGCATCAAGGGGGAAGGAAGGTATTTCCGGAACGCCCGGATCTCCAGTCCCGTCAAGGACCAACAGCTGCGGGACCGCTTTATGAGCAAGATGTCGCAGGAGGACTGGAAAGCCCTGCAGGACGTCATGGCCCGGCGCGACGCGATTGTCCGGGAAACCTACAACCAGGGGGTCAGCCCCGAGCGGCGGGATTCCCTGCGGAAAATAGCACAGGAACTCCTGGCTGAGGGAAACAAGATCAGCGACAGGCTGTCGCAGCAAAAGCTGAAACTGCTGGAAACGGAGGAAATCGGGGCCTACGCCCTGCATCAACTTAACGCACAGGCCGTGAATGTTTCCTATGGGAAAACGGAGAACCGCGAGGCCGTCCTGGCCTTGTATGAGCGGCTCTCGGACGAGCAGAAAGCCAGCCCGGACGGGATGGAAATCCTCAATTATGTCAATCCCGTCAAGACGCTGAGCATCGGCGACAGCCTCCCACCCTATGCGTATGTCGATAAGAATGGTAAGACCGTGCAGATCGACGAGTTCCGGGGACGCTGGGTCCTGCTGGACTTCTGGAGCCGCGGCTGCGGGCCCTGCATCAAGGCCGTTCCGGAACTCGGCGCCGTGAGCAAGGAGTTCCAGGACAAGTTGGCCGTCGTGAGCATCAGCCTGGATCGGGAGAATACCTGGAAAGAGGCCTCGGCCGAGCACGGAATCTTCTGGAATGACTGGAATGATCCGAAAGGCAGCGCCGGCAGCGTCCGGGTCTTCGGGACCACGGGCATCCCCACCTTCGTGATTCTCACCCCCGAGGGCACCATCCACCAAGTGCTCGTCGGCTACGGTGAAGGAGTCCTCCGCAACGCTATCCGAAAAGCACTGGATAACTAGCAGAACGGCAACGGTCAGATTCTGTTTCTGGAATCGATGCAGATCGTTACGGGCCCGTCATTGACGAGGGAGACCTGCATATAGGCCCCGAACTCGCCCGTACCCACCGGACGCCCGATCGCCTCGGACAACGCCGCGCAGAAAGCCTCGTACAACGGAATTGCCAACTCGTGACCGGCCGCACCAATATAGGACGGCCGGTTGCCTTTCTTGGTGGACGCCATCAGCGTAAACTGACTCACGACCAGCGCCTCGCCGCCAACCTCCACGACGCTCCGGTTCATCACCCCGGCCTCGTCGTCGAAAATCCGCAGCCCGGCTACTTTCTTCACCAGCCAGGCGATATCCTCCGCCCCGTCATCCGGGCCGATCCCCAACAGCACCAGCAGCCCCGGCCCGATGGCGGATTTCAGTTCGCCGCCGATCTCGACCGAAGCCGAACACACCCGTTGGATCACCACCCGCATAGGAAACTACATGGGCATCACGAAAATGCGGCGGAACTCGATGGGGCCGCCTTCGCTCTGCAGGCCGATATAGCCCTCGGTGGCCTCGGCGACGGCCTCATTGACCAGCACGCCGTTGACCATGGCGGAGATCTCGTGGCCTTTGCAGATGATGACGGTTTCATTCCACTCTCCGTCCGCTTTCTCGGGATCCTCCTCCTTCAGCGGCGGTTTGCGGTAAGGTGCGCTCTCGAAGCCTTCCAGGGGAATACCGCTGAAGAAATAGCCGAAATCGCGCTCACGCATCTGCATCTGGATGCCGGTGGGCCAGACTTTGTCGCCATCCTGCAGGCGGTTGAAAATACCGCTGTCCGCGCGGCCTTCGGTCCAGCGCCACTCGAGATAGAGGACATAATCGGTATACTTCTTCTCGGTGCGGATATAGCCGTTGGGCTTGCCGCTGATGTGGAGGGCGCCGTTCTGGACGCTGAACGTGGGCTCATCGATGGTCACCCCTTCCGCCGGCTCCGCCGTGAAGAACACCCAGCCGTCCAGGTTCTTGCCGTTGAACAAAACCTCTCTTTTCGGCATGCAGGCCGAGAGGACCAGGGATACCAGGGTTAAAAGAAAAATGGTTTTTCGCATATCGATACTGTTTTGGGACAAAGATAACAAATCAATCTTCGGAAGCAATCTCTTTGAGCTCGGCGCGATAAGCCATCAGCAGCCGCGATTTGGAAATAAAACCGAGATACTTGCGCTCGGTATCGACCACCGGCAGCCGCCAGGCCCCCGTCCGGTCGAACTTCGCCATCACCGACTCCATCTTCTCATCGACATAGACAAACTCCGGCGCCGCTTCCATGATATTGTACGCGTGCCAAGTGTCGTACTTCGATGGATCCAGCAAAGGCTTCCGCGCCGTCGCCAGATCGATCATCCCCTGGAAACGCCCCTCCTGATCCAGCACCGCCAGCACCGCCGCATCCGTCCCCGACACGACCGACACGATATCCCGCAGCGGCGCATCCAACTGCACCCGCGGATACTTGTCGCGGATCAGCGAATCCAGGTGCATCAGCGTCAGCACCGCCTGGTCGGAATCGTGCGTCAGCAGATCGCCGCTCTGCGCAATACGCTTATTATAAATCGAATACTTCTCGAACAGGCGCACCGTCCCGAAGGAAACCGTCGCCGTCAGGATCAGCGGAATCAGCAGGGCGTAGCCGCCGGAAATCTCGGCGATCAGGAAGATGGCCGTCATCGGCGCCTGCATCACCCCCGCCATCAGCGCCGCCATCCCCACGAGCACGAAATTCTGCTCCGGCACGCCGGCCCCGACGAGGTTGAGCGAGCGGGACACGACGAAGCCCAGGATGGCTCCGGCAAACAGGGTCGGGCCGAAGGTACCGCCGACTCCCCCGCCGGCATTGGTCGCCGTCATCGCCAGGACCTTCAGGAAGAAGATCAGCGCAAAGAACACCGGCACGCCCCAGGGACTGTCCTGCAGGAAGTCCAGCACGCTGCGGCCGTCCAGAGCCAGATCCCGGCCGTTGAGCAGGGCCCCCAGCGAATCATAGCCCTCGCCGTAAAGCGGCGGGAACAGGAAGATCAGCAGGCCGAGCGCTCCGGCGCAGAGTGCCCAGCGCAGATACGGATTGTGCCAGCGCCCGATCCAATCTTCGAGTGCGAGCGTGGTGCGCATGAAATACAGGGAGCCGAAGCCGCCGACCACGCCCAGGATGATGTAGAACGGGATATTGCCCATCGAGAACGGGGTCAGGGTGCAGGCGAAGATCGGGGTCTGTCCTCGGAAAATGTAGGAGATCACCGTGGCGGAGATCGTAGCGGTCAGCAGCGGCAGGAGCGTCGTCATCGACACGTTGAAGAGCAGGATCTCCAGGGTGAACAGGACCCCGGCCAAGGGGGCCTTGAAGATGCCCGCCACGGCACCGGCGGCGCCGCATCCCAACAGCAAGGTGATGTTGCGATACGAAAGTCCCGCCGCCCGGCCCAGGTTCGAGCCGATGGCGGCCCCGGTGTAGACGATCGGTGCCTCGGCGCCCACCGAGCCGCCGAAGCCGATGGTGATGCTGGAGGCCAGGATCGAAGACCAGGTGTTGTGCGGCTTGATCTTGGAGTCATTGCGCGACACGGCCAGCAGGGCCTTCGTCACGCCGTGGCTGATGTTGTCCCGGATCACATAGCGCACCAGCAGCAGGGAGATCAGCATACCGATGCCGGGAAGGACCAGGTATTGCCAATCGTAGCTGCCGTGGAAGCCCTGATTGAGCAGGCGCTTCACCGTGCGGATGGACCAGTCAAGAATGACGGCGGCGCACCCCGAGAGTACGCCGACAATCAAACTGAGCAGCAGAAGCCTGCTGCGTTCCGGGATATTTTTCAGGGAAAGTCTCACTAAGCGTCGGCGCCGTCGTCGTCGCCCCCGTACTGGGAGATATTGTCGTCCGGGAGGGTCTCGCCTTCCGAGGAAGATGCGGAAGTGGTGCCGGCCACGGATTCGGCCTCGGCTTCCTCTTCGCCCTCGAGCCAGCGCTCGATGTCGTCCAGGTTGTCTATCTGGACCTTGATCTTGACCAGATAGATGGCGCCGGGGATCTCAACCATCACAGCATAGAACGGGGTACCGTCCGGCTTGGTATACTTATTCAGGTCGGGGAGATAGTCGCTGAAGCCTTTCGGATATTTCTCAGCAAATGCCGCTGCGAGTTCGGGGGACATATTCTCGTAGCTGACGATGTGACGTTTTCTGTTGTCTTGTGCCATAGGTTTTAGTAATTGGACGTGCAAGTATAGTTACTTTTTCTTAAAAAAAAGTGCTTTCTGCGCCTTTTTTTTCGAAGAATCTCGCTCCACGAACACGGGTTTCATCGTGCGGGGATCGATGCCCGTCCAGAACATCACCGAGGAGGTGGTCATCGGGGTGGGCATGAAGTCCTGGACTTGCTCCATCCATATGCCTTTGAGGCAGGGATTTGCCGCCAGACGGCGCATGTCATCGAGGGTGCAGCCGGGGTGCGAGGAGATGAAATAGGGCACCAGTTCGGTGTGGGTGCCGTTCTCGCGGTTGATCGCGTCGAATTCGCGCCGGAGCCGCTCGAAGAGACGGAAAGAGGGCTTGGCCATATATTGCAGGACCTTGTCTTCGGTGTGCTCCGGAGCGACCTTGAGGCGGCCGGAGGTGTGCTTGAGCATCAGTTCGCGCAGGTAGGGCTTGCCGGTCTCGTCCACGAAGCCTTTCTCGTCGAGGAAGAGGTCGTAGCGTACGCCGCTGCCGATGTAAGAGTGGCGCACGCCCTTGATGGCGTCCACGTCGCGGTAGAGCTTGAGTACGCGTGCGTGGGAGCGGTCGAGGTTCGGGCAGGGGGCCGGGAAGAGGCAGGACTGGCGGCGGCATTTGGCACAGATTTCCTGATTCCGGCCGTGCATGCCGTACATGTTGGCCGTAGGGGCGCCGAGGTCGGATATGTTGCCGCGGAAGGAGGGCATCGCGACGAGGCGTCGCACTTCGTCGAGGATGGATTCTTCGCTGCGCGACTGGATGAATTTGCCCTGGTGGGCGGCGATCGTGCAGAAGTTGCAGCCGCCGAAGCAGCCCCGGTGGGTGATGATCGAGTCTTTGATCATGTCGTAGGCGGGGATGCGTTTGTCTTTGTAGCGAGGGTGCGGGAGTTTGGTGAAGGGCAGGTCCCAGCAGGCGTCCATCTCTTCGGTGGTCGCGGGCGGATACGGCGGATTCACCTGCACATAGCCCTCCCCCACCGGCTCGATGATCGTCTGCGCGTGAAGCATATTCGCCTGAATCTCAATCTCATGGAAATTCTCCGCAAACGCCCGCTTACTCTTACAACACGCTTCGTACGAATGCAGTACCAAAAGCTTCGCTGCACCGGAGCCAACTTTGCCGCGACGGAAAAAAGCAAGCTGCGGAATTTGCTCGATCTGGCGGCGATTGCGGCCGGATTCGATGGCGCGGGTGAGCTCGAGCATGGGGCGCTCGCCCATACCGTAGCAGAGCCAGTCGGCCCCGCTGTCCACGAGGATAGAGGGCATCAGCCGGTCGTCCCAATAGTCATAGTGCGTCAGCCGCCGCAGGGAAGCCTCGACCCCGCCGATCACCACCGGCACCTCCGGCCAAAGCTCCTTGAGAATATGCGTATAGACGGTCACGGCCCGATCCGGCCGGGCCCCCGCACGCCCCTCGGGCGTATAAGCATCATCGTGGCGCAGACGCTTCGCGGCCGTATAATGATTGACCATCGAATCCATCGCCCCGGCATTGACCGCAAAATAAAGCCGCGGCGCGCCGAGCTTGCGGAAATCCCGCAGATCGTCGCGCCAGTTCGGCTGCGGCACGACCGCCACGCGATACCCCGCTTTCTCCAGATAGCGCGCAATACAGGCCGTACCGAAACTGGGATGGTCTACGAACGCGTCTCCGGTAAAAAAGATGACGTCGATCCAATCCCAGCCCAGCGCCTCGACCTCCTTGACGGAAGTCGGAATGCTACATTCTGTCCGGTAAGTCAATGCCCAGGATCTTCATCCCCCGGCGCAGGACCCCGGCGAGCGTGGAGATCAGCTCCAGGCGCATCTTGAGCACCTCCGGGTCCGGTTCCTTGAGGATCGGGGTTTCGTGGTAATACTGATTGAACTCCTTCGCCAGATCATAACAGTAGTTGGCGATGATGGCGGGAGACAGGGCGCCGGCGGCCTCGGCCACCTTCTGCGGATAGGCCCCCAGGATCTTCACAAGGCGCACCTCCTTCCCGCTGAGCTCCACCGCCGGGTTGAGCGCAGCCTCCAACTGCCGCTCCGCCGCCTTGCGCAGGATCGAGCAGATGCGGGCGTGGGTGTATTGGATGAAGGGACCGGTATTGCCGTTGAAATCGATGGACTCCTTGGGATTGAAGAGCATCTTCTTCTTGGGATCCACCTTGAGGATGAAATACTTGAGCGCGCCCAGACCGATCTGGTGGTAGAGCCGCGCCTTCTCCTCCTCGCTGATGCCCTCGAGCTTGCCGCTCTCCTCGGAGGTCGCCTTGGCTTCCTCGTACATCTTCTCGATCAGGTCGTCGGCGTCCACGACCGTGCCTTCGCGGGACTTCATCTTGCCCTCGGGGAGCTCCACCATCCCGTAGGACAGGTGGAAGATCTGGTCCGCCCAGTCGAAGCCGAGCTTGCCCAGGATGAGCTTGAGGACCTGGAAGTGATAGTTCTGCTCATCGCCCACCACGTAGATGTGGGAATCCAGCTTGAACTCGCTGAAACGGCGCTCGGCCGTGCCGAGATCCTGGGTAATGTAAACAGAGGTGCCGTCGGAGCGGAGCAGCAGTTTGCGGTCCAGCCCGTCGGCGGTCAGGTCGCACCACACCGATCCGTCGGGATCCTTGACGAAAACGCCCATCTCCAGGCCCCGCTGCACCAGTTCCTTGCCGAGGAGGTAGGTCTCGTGCTCGTAATAGGTGCGGTCGAAGCTGATGCCGAGGGCCTTGTAGGTCTGCTCGAAGCCGTCGAACACCCAGCCGTTCATCATCTCCCAGAGAGCGCGGACGGCGGGATCGCCTTCTTCCCATTTCACGAGCATCTCGTGGACCTTCTCCATCACGGACGGGTCCTCCTTCTCCATCTTGGCGAACTCCACGTAGCAGTCGCCCACGAAGTGGTCGCCCTTCTTGCCGGTGGTCTCGGGCGTGGCGCCGCCGAAACGCTGCTCCCAGGCGTACATCGACTTGCAGATGTGCACGCCGCGGTCGTTGACGAGGGTGACCTTGATCACCTCGTCGCCGGCGGCCTTGAGCAGGTCGGAGACCGACGAGCCGAGCAGGTTGTTGCGGATGTGGCCCAGGTGGAGGGGCTTGTTGGTGTTGGGCGAGGAGAACTCGACCATCACGCGGCGGCCCGTGGCGGGCAGCTGCCCGTAGGCAGGGTCAGCGGCGATGGCGGCGAGGCTCTCGCGCCAGTAAAGGTTCGACAAGCAGAGGTTGAGGAAGCCCTTGACGGAATTGAAGGCGCTCACCTCGGGGCAGTGCTCCACCAGCCAGCCTCCCAGGGCGGTGCCGGTGGCATCCGGGCTCTGGCGCGTGATGCGCAGCAGCGGGAAGACGACCAGGGTGAAGTCTCCCTCGAATTCCTTGCGGGTCACCTGGACCTGCAGGGTGTCCGGGGCCACATCGGCTCCGTAGACGGCTTTGATGGCCTCTGAGGCCTTCGCGGCGAGGAATTGCTCCGGGGTCATCAGCCGAGGTAGGTCTTGAGAAGTTTGCTGGCGGAAGGTTTCTTGAGCTTGCGGATGGCCTTCTCTTTAATCTGGCGTACACGCTCACGCGTGAGGTCGAGCCGCTCGCCGATCTCCTCGAGAGTCATCTCCTGGCAGCCGATGCCGAAGAAACTTTTGATAATCTCACGCTCGCGCGGGGTGAGGATCTGGAGGGCACGCTCGATCTCCGTGCTGAGGGATTCGTTGGTGAGGCCCTTGTCGGCGCTCGGGGAGTCGTCGTTGGGCAGCACGTCCAGCAGGCTGTTGTCCTCACCCTCCACGAAAGGGGCATCCACGCTGACGTGGCGGCCGGACACGCGCAGGGTGTCGGCGATCTTGTCCTTGGGGATATCGATCATATCGGCGAGCTCGTCGGTGGAAGGCTGGCGCTCGTTCTCTTGCTCGAATTTGCCGAGGGCCTTGTTGATCTTGTTCAGGGAGCCCACCTGGTTGAGCGGCAGGCGCACGATGCGGCTCTGCTCGGCGAGGGCCTGGAGGATGCTCTGGCGGATCCACCACACGGCGTAGGAGATGAATTTGAAGCCACGGGTCTCGTCGAACTTCTCGGCGGCCTTGATCAGGCCGAGGTTGCCTTCGTTGATCAGATCGGGCAGGCTCAGGCCCTGGTTCTGGTATTGTTTGGCCACGGACACGACGAAGCGCAGGTTGGCGCGGGTAAGCTTCTCCAGCGCCTCCTGGTCGCCCTTGCGGATGCGCTGGGCGAGTTCGACTTCTTCTTCCGGGGACACCAGCTCCTCGCGACCGATTTCCTGGAGGTATTTGTCCAGCGAAGCACTCTCGCGGTTGGTGATGGATTTGGTGATTTTGAGCTGTCTCATATGCGAAAAAACGGTTAAAATAGAGATTCGTCCACCCATTTATACGGAACAATCCCGCGTAAGTTTCACACTTGCGCGGGATTTTTTCCGAAAGTTTTCTACAGATTCTTCGCTTCGCTCAGAATGACATTTTATTCATCTTTGCCGAAGCCGAAGTAGCCGGGACGGCCGCTGGCGGTCACACCTTCGATGAAGATGGAGCGCTTGCTCTTCTTGGCGATGTCGATCACATCCTGGGGCTTGGTCACCTTCTGGTCGTTGACGAAGCGGATCACGAAGCCGTCCTCGCCACCTGCGCGGGCCAGTTTGCCGTTGCCGGCAGAGACGATCAGCACACCGTTGTCGGTCGCTTTCAACTGAGCGCCGTAGAAGGCCACCGTGCCGTCGCTGCTGACCGTACCGTCCTTGACATTGCCGTCGGTGAACTCCACTGCGAAATCCATCGACTTGCCGTCGCGGAGCACCTTGACGCTGGCCTTGTCGCCGGGATGGAAACTGTTGACCTTGGCCTGCAGATCCGACATCGAGCCGATCTTGGTGCCGTCCACCTCGATGATCACGTCGGAGGCCTTGATGCCGGCCTTGTCGGCGGCGCCGCCCTTGACCACCTCGGCGACATAGGCGCCTTCGGAGACATTGAGTTTGTATTCCTTGGCCACCCTGTCATCGACGGAGGTACCCGAGATACCGAGCATGGCACGCTTGACAGAGCCGAAGTCGATCAGGTCGGAGACGACTTTCTTGACGATGTTGGACGGAACGGCGAAGGAGTAGCCGGCAAAGGAGCCGGTCGTGGAGACGATGGCGGTGTTGATGCCCACCAGCTCTCCCTGCTTATTGACGAGGGCGCCGCCGGAGTTGCCCGGATTGACGGCCGCGTCGGTCTGGATGAAAGATTCGATTTTGAACTCACCGTTGTAGTTGGGCATCGAGCGGCCCTTGGCGCTCACGATGCCGGCGGTGATGGTGGAGCGGAGTTCCTCGCCCAGCGGGCTGCCGATGGCGAGTACCCATTCCCCGAGGCGGAGCTTGTCGGAGTCGGCAATCTGCAGCACGGGCAGGCCGGTGGCGTCGATCTTGATCAAGGCGACGTCGGTGGCCGGGTCGGTGCCGATCACGGTGGCCTCGTAGGTCTTGTTGTTATTCAGGGTCACCTCGATTTTGCTGGCGTTCTCGACCACGTGGTTGTTCGTGACGATGTAGCCGTCCTGGCGGATGATCACGCCGGAACCGCTGCCCTGGCGCTCAGGGGCCTGGCCCTGTCCGCGATAGCCGCGTCCGCCGCCGCCGAAGGGATCTTCGCCGAAGAAGTAACGGAAGAAATCATCCATTTGCGAAGGGGCGTTGGACTGGCGGGCCGCGATGGTCACCTTCACATAGACGACCGCCTGGACGGCAGTCTCGGCGGCATAGGTGAAGTCGGGATAGTCCGACAGTGACAAATTGACAGTCCTGACGGTCTGTCCGTCGGAAGAATATTCGATCTGCCCGGGCTCGACGGGGTCCGGAGCAGTTGATTTCACGATGGCATAAGCGGTCAGACCGCTCAGGAGCACGGAAAGCAATACGGTAATTAGACCTTTCTTCATAATATCGTTTTTTAAAATTTGTCCGGGCATCAAAAAGTCAAAATATATGCCAAAATCCGAGATATTTTGTTAATTTTGCGAGAATGAACTTTTAGAATAACTAATAACGATCGATATGGAATTCAACGTTTCTAGCGCCGGCCTGCTGAAGGGCGTGCTCGATGTTTCCAAGGCGATACCCGCCAAAACCACCCTCCAGATCCTGGAGAATTTCCTCTTCGTCCTGAAGGATGGACAGTTGGAGATCACCGCCTCCGACCAGGAGCTCACGCTCCGCACCGTGGTGGTCACGGACAGTGTCGTGGACGAGGGAAGCATCGCCGTGCCGGCCCGCCAGATGATCGACCTGCTCAAGGCGCTCCCCGACCAGCCCATCACCATCAAGACTGCCGGCGAAGGCTCCTTCGAGTGCATCTGGAGCAACGGCAATTCCTCCCTGCCCTACTTCCCCGCCGCCGATTTCCCCGAGATCAAGGGCGCGGGCAGCGATGCGCTGACCGCCTCGGTGGACGCCGCCGTGCTGGCCGAGGGTATCAGCAGCACGATCTACGCGACCGCTGATGATGAGATGCGTCCGGCGATGAACGGTATCTTCTTCGATATGGATACGGAGAGCACCACCCTCGTGGCTTCCGATTCTCACAAGCTGATCTGCTACACGACCCGTGCGTTCCAGGTCCCGGAGAAGTGCTCCTTCATCCTGCACAAGAAGCCCGCCGGCGTGCTCAAGTCCATCATCGACAAAGACGACGAGCCCATCAAGATCGCTTTCGACTCCAGCACCGTCGTCTTCACCGTCGGCGAGACGATGATGGTCTGCCGGCTGATCGTGAGCAAGTTCCCGGAGTACCGCAAGGTCATCCCGCAGAACAACGCCAACACCCTGCGTATCGACCGCGCGCAACTCCTCAATACGGTGCGCCGCGTGGCCGTGTGCGCCAACAAGGCCTCAAACCACATCAAGTTCGACCTCAAGCCCGGGCAGATCGAAATCACCGCCCAGGACCTCAACTTCGCCCTCGCCGCCTACGAGAAGCTCCCGTGCGACTACAACGGAGTCGAGCTCGCCATCGGTTTCAAGTCTTCCTTCCTGATCGAGATCCTCTCCAACATGTCCTGCGGGACCGTGGTGCTGAAGTTCGCCGATCCGCGCCGTGCCGCGCTGATCGTCCCTGCCGAAGAGGAGGAAGAGAGCGAGAAGATCTGCGGCATCCTGATGCCGATCATGGTTTCCTAAGCGTCCTGCCATGCAACTGCAGCTCACCCGGCCGCTGCTCTTCTTCGATATCGAGAGCACCGGCCTCAATATCCCTGCCGATTCGATCGTAGAATTGAGTTTCGTCAAGGTATTCCCGGATGGTACGCACCGCACGCGGACCTGGCGCATCAAGCCCTGGGACTACGAGCGGGGATGCCAGCGACCGATGAATCCGGACGCCTCCAAGGTCAACGGCATCACGGACGAAATGCTCACGGAATGCCCCACTTTCTTCGAAGTGGCGGACGAAGTGGCCGACTGGCTGCGGGACAGCGATCTGGCGGGTTTCAATTCCGCCAAGTTCGACCTGCCGATGCTCGCAGAGGAGTTCGAGCGGGCCAAACTTGCCGGGAAGGATCTCCACGTGGACCTGCACAGTCCGCTGATGGTGGACGTGCAGAACATCTACCACGCGATGGAGCCGCGCAACCTCCGGGCCGCCTACCGCTTCTATTGCGGCGGGGAGGATTTCCCGAACGCCCACAGCGCCGAGGCCGACACCCTGGCCACCTACGAGGTGCTCAAGGCCCAGCTGGACCGCTACCGGGAGCCCGAACCCTACCGCGAGCAGGTGCTCAAGAACGATGTCGCCGCCCTCTCCGCCTTCGTCGGCAAGAAGTATGTGGATTTCTCCGGGCACCTCATCCAGGATGACAAGGGCGAGATCCTGATCAACTTCGGCAAGCACAAAGGCAAGACCGCCCGCGCCGTCTTCAACTCCGACCCTTCCTACTTCGCCTGGATCCAGCAAGGCAGTTTCACCCTGGACACCAAGGCCCAGTTCGCCAAGCTCGAAGAGCAATTCAAGCGCGAGCGCCTCGCCGCGAAATGGAATGGAAGATTGTTTTAATGAAAAAAGCCCGGCTGATTTTCAGCCGGGCTTTTTCGAGCCACTTAACAGACTTGAACTGTTGACCTGCGCGTTACGAATGCGCTGCTCTACCGACTGAGCTAAAGTGGCAATGGGATTGCAAAGGTAGTTATTTTTTTGATATCTCCTAAAGGTTCTCCCGATTTTTCTTGTGCGTCATGATGTCCAGGACCATCTTGTCCGTCTCCTGCATGCCGACGGAACCCAGGCGCGTCAGATTGTGGATACAACGGTCCACATCGTCCTCGATCAGGCCCTCCACGCAGGACACGGATTGCCCCTGGACGGCCAGCAGTGCGCTGAGCACGGCCGTCGACACGCCGCTGCTGACCTTGAGCGCACAACTGGGCTTGGCCCCGTCGCAGACCATTCCTGCGAGATTCGCGATCATATTCTTGACACTGGCGCAGACCTGTTCGAAGCCGCCGCCCATCAGCCAGGTGATGCCGCAGCTGCTGCCGGTCGAGGCCACCACGCAGCCGCACAGGCAACTCAGCCGCCCCAGGCTCTGCTTAATGTAGATGGCCGTCAGATGGCTCAGGATCAGGGCGCGGGTGAGTTCTTCCTCGGTGTTGTGGTTCTCCCGGGCGAAGACCACCACGGGAAGCGTCGCGGCGATGCCCTGGTTGCCGGACCCGGAATTGCTCATCACCGGGATCATCGCCCCGGCCATTCGCGCGTCGCATGCGCAGGACGTGGCGCTGATGATGTGGCTGAAGATCGACTCGCCCATGATTCCCTTGCCCAAGGGCCGGGAAAGGATCTTGCCGAGCTGGTGCCCGTAGTTGCCCCGCAGGGCCTCCTCGGCCGCGGCCTCGTTGAGCCGGCGGGACTCGTTGATGAACTCGAGATCGGAGAGCGGCGCCGTGGTGGCGAACTCATACACGCGGCGCAGGGTCAGGTCGTTCTCTTCGGCCGCCTCCCCCGGCTTCCCCAGTTCGCCCCGCAGGTCCAGCGGCGTGGCGCAGGGCCCCTCGAGATACACCAGGCGGGTGTGCTCGCGGGCGATGATGGCTCGGGATGAGCGCCCGCCGGCGAAGCAGTTCACATCGATATAGAGGACCTCCTCGCTCTCGCTGGTGAGGTCGATCCGGATGCGCCCGTCCTCCAGATAGGCCTTTGCTTCCCGGACGGCTTCCGGGGTGCAGTCCTTGAGGAGTTCGAGCTGGTTCCCGCTCTTGCCGACCAGGGCGCCGAGCGCCACGGCAATCGGCAGGCCGGTCATCCCCGTGCCGGGGATTCCGACGCCCATCGCGTTTTTGAGCATATTGGCACTGAGATGGACTTCGATGCGCTCCGGCCGGGAGCCGAGGGCTTCGGAGGCATAGGCGGTACAGAGCGCGACGGCGGCCGGCTCGGTGCAGCCGACAGCGGGTACGACTTCCCGCTTGATGAGGGCGATGATCTGGGAGTTTTCCATAAATGCAAAGATAGCGATTTTTGTATTTTATTACTATCTTTGTGCGATTCAGAACCCGAATACCATGAAACTCGAAGGAAGAAGAGAAAGCACCAACGTCGACGATCGGCGCGGTGTGTCCGGCGGCGCCGTCGCCGGCGGGATCGGCCTGGGAGGCTTGATCATCATCGGTTTGATTTCGCTGCTGATGGGCGGCAATCCCATCGAAGTCCTGCAGCAGGTCGGCGGGATGAGCGGCACCGAAATACTCAGCCCCAGCGGCCGTACCCCAACCGCCGAGGAGGAAGAACTCGCCGTGTTCTCCAAGCAGATCCTGGCCGGCACGGAGGATGTGTGGACAAAGATTTTCGCCCAGAACGGCCGCCAGTACATTCCCCCGAAGCTCGTCCTCTACAATGACTATGTGCAGACCGGCAGCGGCACCGCTTCCGCCCAGATGGGCCCGTTCTACAACAGTGCGGACCAGACCGTCTATATCGACCTTTCCTTCTTCACCACGATGAAGCAGCAGATCGGCGCGGACGGCGATTTCGCTTATGCCTACGTCATCGCCCACGAGGTCGGACACCACGTGCAGTACCTGCTCGGCACCCTCCAGCAGGCCCACCAGCAGATGTCCCGCGTCAGCGAGGCCCAGAGCAACCAGATCAGCGTCCGGCTCGAACTCCAGGCCGACTTCTACGCCGGGGTGTGGGCGCACCACGACAACAAGATGTACAATTCCCTGGAGGACGGCGACATCGAGGAGGGCCTGGCCGTGGCCGCCAAGATCGGCGACGACTACCTGCAGAAAAAGGCCCGCGGCTACGCCACGCCGGAGACCTTCAACCACGGCACCTCCGACCAGCGCTCCCGCTGGCTGATGAAGGGTTTCCGCACCGGCAACCCCGCCCAGGGCGACACCTTCTCCCCCAACTACAACCAGTTGTAGCCACCCGGACCCGGATACAAAGACGGCTGCGGAAAAAAACCGCAGCCGTCTTTGTCAATTAGAAGAGGCCCAAGAGGAGGGACATGAGGTAGCCGAGGTAATTGCCTGCGGCATAGCCCACCACGCCGACGGCCAGGCCGGCCGCGAGTACCCGGCGGTTCTTCATCGCTGCGGCCATCATCGGCACGAAGGGCGGCGAACAGATGTAGGCCACCGAACTGACCGTCATCGTGTCCGCGTCGATCTTCAACAGCCGCGCAAGCAGCACCTGCAGCAGGAGCGAGCCGAAAATCACGAAGCTCAGATAGCCCAGCATCCGCACGCTGCCCGAGAGGCTGAGCGTACGGAAATCCGCCATCGAAGCCACCACCACGGAGAAAATATAGATGAAATACATCCCGATCTCGTAGCCCAGCTGGCCGCGCTGCCGGACCGGTTTCCAGAAGGAAGCGGCAATGCCCAGGGTCGTCAGGCAGAGGATCAGCACGGTCATGAAGGCCCCGTCTCCCGCCAGCAGGCCCAGCCCGGCCGAAACCCCGATAATGAGCGCATCCACGCCCAGCAGCACCCCCGCATCCTTCAGCCCGGAGCGAGTGAGGAGCACCCGGTAAAGATGCACCGGCTGCTGCCCGGCTTCCGCCACGAGCTCATCCGAGCCCCCGGTCTCCCGGGGCAGCCAGCGCCGGAACAGGCGGATGCCGAAAGAAAGCAGGAAGGCCAGGTACACGAAACTCACCGCCATATCGAAGGAATTCAGCAGGATGAACGTTTCCTCCCCCACCCCCAGCATCTCCTTGAGCGAAGCGAGGTTGATCGTCCCGCCGGTATAGACCCCCGTCAGCATCCCGCCCACTTTCGCGCCGTCCTCAATCTGCTTTCCGAACAGGAAATACCCGGCCACGACGGCCACGGTCACGGCCAGCAGGCCGGTCAGCAGGGCGAGCAGCTGGCTGCGGGTTTCGCTCCGGCGGAAGGTGCAGGCGAACAGCATCAGCGGGATGGCCAGGGGGACCATCGCGCTGGACAGCAGATCCTGGATCTGCGCCATTCCCGGAGGATGGAAAAGATTACCGACGAGGATGCCGGTCAGGTAGAGGATCAGCACGGGGCCGATCTTGCCCAGCACCTTTACCCGCCCGCACAGCCAGAGAACAGCCGCGGGCGCGGCGAGGAAGAACAAGACCATCAAGATATTTCCGAAC
>JAEEVG010000092.1 GCA_016290835.1 Bacteroidales bacterium
TGAAGATTGTCTTCGAGGGCGTGATGACGGACGCCGAGGTCAAGGTCAACGGCGTCAGCGCCGGCGCCGTGCACCAGGGAGGCTTCTACCGCTTCTCCTATGATATCAGCAAACTGCTCAAATACGGCCGGGAAAACAAACTTGAAGTAACGGTGCACAAGCAGTCTGCCGACGCGTCGGTCAACGCCGCGGAACGCCGGGCCGACTGGTGGCTGTTCGGCGGCATATACCGTCCCGTATACCTGGAGGCCCGTCCGCAGCGCCGTATCGAGCGCGTAGCCGTCGACGCCCGCGCCGACGGCGGCCTGCGCACCGATATCCATTTTGCCGGCTTGTCGGGCTCCGAGCAGTTCGAACTGAGCCTCGAGGAGATCCCTTCCGGGAAAGCGGTCGGTACGCGGGTATTTGCACTGGACGGCAATGATACCCAAACCCTTACATCCAACTGGCCGGGCCTGAAGACCTGGGATCCGGAGCATCCCAACCGCTACCGGCTGAGCCTGCGGCTGCTCTCCAAAGACGGCAAGGTCCTCCACCAGACCGAGGAGCGCATCGGCTTCCGGACCGTGGAGTTCCGCCCGCAGGACGGCATCTACCTCAACGGGGTAAGGCTCCTAATCAAGGGCACCAACCGCCACTGCTTCGACTCCCGCACGGGCCGCACCCTCAGCAAGGCCACCAGCCTGCAGGACGCCCGCCTGATCAAGGCGATGAATATGAACGCCGTGCGCTCGCATTACCCGCCGGATGTCCATTTCCTGGAAGCGTGCGACTCGCTGGGTCTGCTATACCTCGACGAACTGGCCGGCTGGCAGAATGCCTACAGCGACGAGCTGGCGGCCCGGCTGCTGCCGGAGATGATCGCCCGGGATGTCAACCACCCGTGCATCTTCCTGTGGAGCAACGGCAATGAGGGAGGATGGAATACCTCTATCGACAAGGAGTTTGCGCGCTACGACCCCCAGAAGCGCCACGTGATCCATCCCTGGGCCGATTTCGACGGGCTCGACACCCGCCACTACCCTACCGCCGCCGACAATACCTACCGCCAGGAGCGGGGGCAGAAGGTCTTCATGATGACGGAGTTCCTGCACGGCCTCTACGACCGCGGGCAGGGTGCCGGCCTGGAGGGCCTCTGGGAGAAATTCAAGCGCAGCCCCCTCTTTGCCGGCGGCTTCCTCTGGGCCTATGTGGATGAAGCGCTGCTCCGTACCGATACCGGCAAACCGGACACCTACGGGCCGAACGCACCGGACGGCATCGTGAGCGCCGACCGGCAGCCGGAGGGCAGTTTCTACACGGTCCGCGAAGTCTGGTCGCCCATCCAGATCAGGCCCTTCGTCGCGAATAGCGACTTCACGGGTAAATTCCTGGTAGAGAACGGTTTCCTATTCTCTCTGCTCAACGAGAGCCGGATGCGCTGGCGGGTCTTGCGCCTGCCGCAGCCGGGCGAAGCTGAAGCGCCTTCCGTCCTTGAGACTGGACCCGTTCGGCTGCCCGCCATCGGTCCGGGAGAAACGGGCCTGGCGCATTTCGAAATCTCTGCCAACTACTACCGCGGCGACGTCCTCGAACTCGAGGCTTACAGTGCCGCGGGCGACACCCTCTGCACCTGGGCCTTCCCAATCAAGAATGCCGCTGCGTACTATGCCGACCATTCGTCCGCACGAGCCCACGCAGCCCCGGCCTCCGTGTCCGTTGCGCCGGACGGCTCCTACCTGCTCTCCGCCGCCGGCGCGACCGCCCGGATCGATTCCAAGGACGGGACGCTGACCGAGCTGCGGCGGAATGGCAGGACGCTCCCCCTGCGGAATGGTCCCGTGGCCGTGGGGATGCAGATGCAATTGCGAGACGCACACCTGCGTATGCAGGGAGACACGGCCGTGCTCGCCCTGAAGTTCGACGGTGCCGCCGACTCGCTCCTCTGGAGAATGACGCCGGACGGCCGCCTGGGCTTGGATGCGCTGATACTCAACTACCGGACGGACAATCAGTTCCGGGGCAGCTACGTAGACCGCGAGGTCTATAATCTCGGCTTCTCGTTCGACTTCCCGGAGGAGCAGCTGAGCGGCATCCGCTACCTGGGCCGCGGGCCCTACCGGGTCTGGAAGAACCGCCTCAAGGGCCCCCGTTTCAACATCTGGGAGAAAGCGAAGAACAACACGGTGACCGGCGAGTACTACGAGCCCCTGGTCTATCCGGAATTCAAGGGCTACCACGCTGACCTCTATTGGGCCACGCTCCTCTCGGAGGACGCCGGCCCCGTGACCGTCCACTCCGAGACGGACGGACTCTTCCTGCGCGTGCTCACGCCCGAAGAGCCGCGGGACAAGGAGGGACGGGGCAACTCCTGGCACGCCTTCCCCACCGGGGATATTTCCTTCCTGCTGGACATCCCGGCCGTCAATTCCCAGGGCACGGACGGCGGAAGCGCCTCCGTCAAGATGAACAAGGGAGACGAAGGCTACAGGATCCGGCTCTGGTTCGAGTTCTGATCCCTTAGGATTATTTCAAGACGGATGGCAGGCCTAGCGGCCGTGAGCTGTGCTGACGGCGGCGTGGATGTTGTCCGTGATGCGGAGCGGATTGGGCACGGAGCAGTCGGCGCCGATCATCAGGTGGCCCTTGGGACCACCGGCGATGATCTCGCGGGTCATCTCCGCAATCTTTTCGGGTGAATCCTTGCCGATTTCGGCCTTGCGATTGAAGCCGCCGAGCACGGGCCGGCCGAACATTTCGTAGGTTTCGGTCAAGGAAAGGGGCGTATCCGCGATCTTGAGGGGGACGTTGACAATCTTGCCAGGGTAGTCGAGGTAGCGGGTCAGGTCATCCATCGGACCTTCCCAGTCGCAGATGTGCAGGATGGTGAATTTCGTGTCCTTGGCGGCTTCGGTCATCACTGCCATATCATACGGCTTGATCCAGGTCTCGAAGAATCCGCCCGGGACCGCGAGCTCGTAGAACTTCTGCTCGCCGCCCTGCGTGGCGGTAAAGAAGGCTTCCACGCCGATCTTCTTGCATTCGCGGATGTACCACAGGATAGCCTGGGTGTAGGAGTCCAGCATACGTTTGTACGCTTCGGGACGCTCCACGGACCAGGCGGGCAGGCGGTCATCACCGAAGCCCTGACGGGCGACCTGATGGGTACTGAGGATGGTGGGCATCACATAGACGTCCTTACCCACATAGGAGAGCACCTCTTTGATCACCTCGACGGTAGGGGCATACCAGTCCTCCGGCACGAGCGGGGTGTCCATCGTCAGGTCCTCGACGTAGGGCATCGGCTGCTCGGTCTGAATCTTGAGGATGTCTGCGCCGCCCTTGAGGAACAGGCTGAGGTGGGCCTGTACGGCGCCTTCTCCGAGCTTCTGGTCACCGCCGAAGTGGCCGAAAAAGAGGGCGGGAGTATAGGACGGATCGAGGGTGCCGTCAAGGAAGCGGTCGATGATCTCCTTTTTGTCGGCGGGGATGCTCCGGGCGGATTGTTTGTTTGTGCAGGCACTGACGCACAATAAAATAGCGGCTAATACAGTGAGAAGAAAGATTTGGCTGTGTCTCATTGTGTGGGATTGTAAAAGTATTTTTACAAAAATAGTGATTTTCTGCGCGCAAAGACCGGTTCTGTATTGGTCAAATTGGATATGAAATTCTTTCATCCGCTGTTTTCCGATCACATATCCCCTGTCTGTTGGTGTTTATTTGCAAGAAAATGCCTATTTTGTGGTTGTTAGTGTCCAATAGCATTCATAACTGTTTTTGAAATGAACCACATTACAAGAATCCTCGTCAGCATTATTGCAGTTGTGCTGACCGCCACCCCGGCCTCCGCCCAGATCGGGCGGCGTTTCCCTTCCGAGAAGAAGGTGATCAAAGACCCCAAGACCGGCGTCGAGCTGGTGTTCCTGACGAGTCAGCAGGGCCAGGGCGACTCGAAGATTTACCAGACCCACAACCAGTGGACTGCCGACGGCAAGTGGGTGATCTTCCGCTCCAACCGCGTCCGCGGCGAGGCGATGGCCGTGAACGAGGAGACCGGCGTGATGGTCCAGGTGACCGAGGGCGGCTACACCGGAATGCTCTGCGTGGCCCGCAACTCGATGAATCTCTACATCCAGCGCCAGCAGCGCGGCCCCGATGGGCGCCGGACGGGCTGGGAGATCGTGGAGATCAACCTCGAGAAACTCTTCAAGGATTCCGAGGCGGGCAAGCTGCAGGGCAAGGCCGCCTATGAGCGCATCTGCGGGGTGATCCCCGGCGAGATGTGCTCCGAGGGCGATCTGGCCCTGGACGGCAGCGAGCAGCTGGCCTATTTCCGGCTGGACCCGAATTACGCCCGCAATATGCCTATTGCCGAACCGATCGCGCCCAATTTCGGCCCGCGCAACATGGGCGCCGGCCCGGGCGGCATCGGCAAGATCGACCTGCGCACGGGCAAGTGCGAGCCCGTGGTGGCCGTGCACTTCAAGGTGGGCCATATCCAGGGCAACCCCTGGCATCCGGGTGAGGTGATCTTCTGCTGGGAGACCGGCGGCAAGGCCCCGCAGCGCACCTGGATGGTCAATGCCGACGGCTCCGACCTGCGTCCGATCTACCGCGAGACCGAGTATGACTGGGTGACCCACGAGGCCGTGATCAGCGCGGACGAACTGGTGATCGCCATCCTGGGGCACCGCCGCATCGCCGTGAACGAGCGCGATCTGGACACGACCAAGGACTGGGGTCCTTCCGGCA
>JAEEVG010000093.1 GCA_016290835.1 Bacteroidales bacterium
AGGAAAAAAGCGGAGACCGTCACGGCCGCCGCTTTTCCTTTAGGTAATAGTACAGTTTATTGCTTAATCATTGTTTACAATGCTGTTCTTCCATATTTCCAAAACCGTGCCACAATCGGAATGAAGGAAAATTGTTATCTTTGTCCGGCATGAATGAAGAACTCAATCTCGTACGCGACCTGGCGATCATCCTCGTGTCCGCCGGCGTGTTCACCATCATATCCAAGGCACTCAAGCAACCGCTGATCCTGGGCTACATCCTGGCGGGCTTCCTGATCGGACCGCACATCTCCTGGTTCCCGGGGATCCAGAGCGAGGAGACCGTCAAGCAGTGGTCCGAGATCGGCATCATCTTCCTGATGTTCGGTCTGGGCCTGGAGTTCAGTTTCAAGAAACTCCTCAAGGTGGGCAGCAGCGCCCTGGTGACGGCCGGGAGCAAGTTCCTGGGCGTGTTCGTGTTGGGATTCGTGGCGGGACAGGCCCTGGGCTGGACGGCGATGGAGAGTATTTTCCTGGGCGGCCTGCTGTCGATGTCCTCCACGATGGTGGTGCTCAAGTCCTACGATGATATGTCCCTCAAGGGGAAGCCCTGGGCCGGGATGGTCTTCGGTACGCTCGTGGTCGAGGACCTGATCGCCATCCTGCTGATGGTGCTGCTCTCCACGATGGCCGTGTCCAACCGTTTCGCCGGCGGCGAGATGCTCAAGGGCCTGGCCCGGCTGGCTTTCTTCCTGATCCTGTGGTTCCTCGTGGGCATCTACCTGATCCCGACCGTGCTGAAGCGGGCGCGCAAGTATCTCAGCGACGAGATCCTGCTGATCGTCAGCATCGGCCTGTGCTTCGGGATGGTGGCCCTGGCCGAGGAGGTCGGATTCTCCTCCGCGCTCGGCGCCTTCGTGATGGGTTCCATCCTCGCCGAGACCATCGAGAGCGAACATATCGAACGGCTCGTGGGTCCGATCAAGGACCTGTTCGGGGCCGTTTTCTTCATCTCCGTGGGTATGATGGTCGCCCCGGCGGTGATCGCGCAGCACTGGTGGGTCATCCTGATCATCACCCTGCTGGTGATGCTCAGCCACATCCTTTTCGCGGGAGCGGGCATCCTGCTGACCGGCGGCGGCCTGGAGAATGCCGTCCACACCGGCTTCAGCCTCGCCCAGCTCGGCGAGTTCGGCTTCATCATCGCCGGCGTGGGCGTGAGTCTCGGGGTGATGCGCGACTTCATCTACCCGGTGATCATCTCCGTGTCCGTGATCACGACCTTCACCACCCCGTATATGATCCGCCTCGCCGGGCCCGCACATACCTGGCTGCTCCGGGTCCTGCCGGACAAATGGATCGCGCGCGTGGCCGCCCCCGAACAGGGCGGTCGGACCAGCGCGGCAGAGAAGAGCGAGTGGAAGAACCTGCTCCGGGCCTATTTCCTGCGGATCGTGCTCTACAGCGTGATCCTGGTCGCGATCATGATCGGCTCCAAGCAGTTCCTGGAGCCGCTCGCGACGCGCCTGTTTCCGGACTGGAATCCCTTCCTGCACAACCTCGTGGTGGTGGGCGTGACCCTGCTGGTGATGTCCCCCTTCCTCTACGGACTGGCCATCAGTTCGGGTTCCATTAATGCTTCGGCATCCAAACTGCTCAAGGAGAAGAGCAGCAACAAATGGCCCATCGCGGGGCTCGTGCTGGCCCGCAGTTTCCTGGCCATCTCCATGATACTCAGCGTAATCGCCAGCCATTTCCACCTGGCGGGCTGGGCCATCGTGCTGATCATCCTGGGCGGGGTCGCCTTCATCCTGACCGTCCGGCGCACCATGCACCGCTACTCCTTCCTGGAGCAGCGCTTCCTGTCGAACCTCAACGAGAAGGAGGAGATCGAGCGGCGCCGCCGGCCGGTCACCACCTCGGTGCGCGACAAGATGGCCGGCTACGACGTGCACCTGGAACTGCTGACCCTCTCCCCGGATTCCGCATTCGCGGGCAAGGCGCTCAAGGAGATTCCTTTCCGCGCGGAGACCGGGGCCAATATCATCAAGATCCAGCGCGGTTCGCGCAACATCACCATCCCGTCCGGGGACGTGACGGTGTTCCCGTACGACCAGTTGCTGGCCGTGGGTACGACCGAGCAGATCGGGCGCCTGCGCACGATGCTCGCCGACGCCGAATCCCCCGCCCCGTCGCAGGACCAGGCCTTCGAGGTCCTGCCGGTCACCCTGGAAGAGAATTCCTACCTCACGGGCAAGACCTTGCGCGGGGCGCGCATGCGCGACTACCATTGTATGGTGATCAGCGTGCTGCACGGCAGCGAGATCCTCACCAACCCGGGACCCGACTACCGTTTCGAGCCGGGGGACGTGGTCTGGATCGCCGGCGAGACGGGCTCCTGCGAGTGGCTCGGCGGCAGCAAGGAATAATCACTCAGAATTCTGCGGCGAAGAAACTCGCCATCCGGTCGCGGATCTCGTAGAAACGTTCCGTGAAGGTGCCGTCGTCGGCGATGTGCAGGCGATGGCGGGGTTCCGGGCAGGGATGGTGCTCGACGCGCAGGCCCAGTTCTTTCGCCCGCTCATAGATAGCCCCGGTGCCGTACATCGGTTCGGAGAACCAATGCGAGGGCACCCAGTTGCCGCGTTCGGCGGTGCGGAAAGGATAGCCCTCTCCGTAGGGCATCACCGGGTCGTCGGGCGACTGGAAGGAGAGGATGGCGGCGCTCCCCTGCTCCAGGACCTTCAGGTCGTGTACGGAGCCCCAGAAATTGCCCACGGCGCGGATGCGGGGATGGTCTCCGGGGCGGAAGGCCAGGCGCAGGGCCGTGATGGCGCCGGCGCTCGTGCCCGCCGCAAACAAGTGATCCGGGTCGATACGCAGGTCTTCGCGGCCCAGCAGGTAGTCCAGCGCCGCATCGGCATCCTCCAGCGCACGGATTTCCGCCGCAGCGAGATCTTCCCGGGTGGGCCGGAAGCCCAGGCGGTAGTTGATGGACACGGCCACGTAGCCCAGCGAGGCGAAGTATTCGCACCAAGCGGCCTGGCCCGCTTCCTCTTTGTGTCCGACGAAGAAGGACCCGCCGTGCATCATCAGCAGCAGGGGGCGTGCGGCGGAAGTATCCCCTTCCGGCAGGTAGATGTCCATATCGAGGTCCAGCGGACGGGTGTCCCGCAGCTGGTAGACAAGCGAAGGAAAGGCTTTCCTGTCCCCCACGGGCGCGTGGGTCCAATATCCTTCCGTATGCGCGTAGACCACATCCCGCTCCACCTTTACCTCATAGACAGGTTTCGTGTAGGACAGGACGCTGAGCAGGGAGACCAGTGCGCACATAAATGTCATCGGAATCGTTTTTCGCAGTACAAAGATAAAAAAAATTCCACTTTTGTTTGGTTTATAACATAAACTTGTTTATATTTGCATCGTGAAAGGCGTGGACTGCGCAGCTGCGACCGGACACAAAACCCTTGTAAACAATATTTTAAAATGGAAAGCAACATTGAAATGACCCCTCAGGAGAGCCTCCGGCTCATCACTGAGACGATGAACAACAACCGGTTGGACATCATCCGCCGGAGTGGAAAACACTTCCTCCTGTGGGGTGCCCTGCTCACCTTCTTCTCCCTCCTCGTGTACGCGCTGTGGAAAATCACGGACAACGCAGCGTGGAACAATCTCTGGTTCGCCATGCCGGTGATCGGCTTCCTACTGGCAAGGCTGATGGAAGGCAAAGAGAAGGAACCGCGCCCGCAGAACACGATCAGCCGCATCGTCGGGGGCATCTGGGGGACCTTCGGCATCTTCGCCTGCCTGATTTCCCTTTTCACGGTGCTGTACACCCTGCTCGACAAGTCCGACAATCCCATCGGCCAGATCGTCGTGGGCGCCAGCTTGACGGCGCAGATCGTCCTCCTGTTCGGCATGGCTGAAGCCGCCAGCGGCATCGCCCTGAAGAACTGGGCCATCCGGATCGCCGGCTTCGTGACCGGCATCGGCGGCGTCATCCTCTATTATGTGACGGGGGTGGGCAAGGAGCAGATGCTCCTCTTTACGCTGGCCGGCATCGTCCTGTTCGTGACGGGCCTGATTGTCCGGAATCAACACAAGTAAGCCATGTTCCCCAAACTCGATCCGCTCCTCCACTCCGAACTGCGACTGGCCGTGATGTCCATCCTGGCCGGCGTGGAGTCAGCCGATTTCACTTACTTGAAGACCCAGACAGGCGCCACCGCCGGCAACCTCAGCGTCCAGCTCGAGAAGCTGACAGCCGCGGACTACATCACGGTGGAGAAGGGTTTCAAAGGGCGCAAGCCCTGCACGACCTGCCGCATCACTCCGGCCGGCCTGGAAGCCTTCAACACGTACATCCAGGCGCTGCAGGCCTATCTTCCTACTGCCCAGAAATAATGTAACGCAGGAGTTTAAACGAAGCGCGCCGCCCGGGAAAGGCGGCGCGCTTTATTGGGTCCCCTACCCTGCCAGGACGGCGTCGGCGAGGGCCTCGAGGGCAGGAATGTCCGCCTCGTGCAGGCGGCTGCGGATGGTGACCCGCTCGCCCACGAGCTGCACGTCTTTCATTGCGGTGAGCATTTCGCTCATCACGCGGCCCGCGGAAGGGGCCCAGCTGCCGTTCTCGATCACGGCGGCGCGGCGCTTCTGCCAGCCCTTGATCTGCAGGTGCCAGAGGAAGTCGTGCA
>JAEEVG010000094.1 GCA_016290835.1 Bacteroidales bacterium
TGCTCAGGAAGTAGCGGACCCGGGCCTTCTTGAGGCCGAGGTAACCGGCCACCCGGTCGAAGCTCATCACATGGACGATGTTCTCCTGCACGGGACCGAAGATCCACTGGAGCATGTCGTAGAAGTGCACGCCGATGTTGGTGGCGATGCCGCCGCTCTTGTGCACATCTCCCTTCCAGGACGTATAATACCATTTGCCCCGGGAGGTGATGTACGTGAGGTCCACGTCATACACCTTGTCCGCCGGGCCTTCGTCCACCTTCTTCTTGAGGGCGACGATGGCATCATGCAGACGGAGCTGGAGGATGTTGTAGGCCTTGTGCCCCGTCTCCTCCTCCACCTTCTGGAGGGCGTCGATGTTGTAGGGATTCAGCACCACCGGCTTCTCGCAGATGACGTCGCAGCCCAGCCGGAGGCCGTAGCGGATGAAGGCGTCGTGCGTATAGTTCGGCGTGCAGATGCTCATCCAGTCCAGCGGGTCCGCCGACTGCTTCTGCTTGGAGCAGAACCGGTCGAAGAGCTCGTGCTCGGTGAAGAACGAGCAGTCCGGGAAGAAACTGTCCAACCGTCCGACGCTGTCGAACTTGTCATAGGCAGCCAGGAGGTTGTTTCCGGTATCCTTGATGGCCTTTAAATGACGGGGGGCGATGTATCCCGCCGCCCCGATCAATGCGAAATTCGCCATGGATTATGCCTCTTCTTTGGTATCGGAGGAAAATTCTTCCTTCTTATGGTGGTGATGGTGATGGTGCTTCTTGCCGTCGGATTTCTCGTCATTTCCGTAGCCATAACCATAACCGTAGCCGTAACCATAGCCATAGCCGTAGCCATAACCATAGCCGTAGCCATAGCCGTAACCGTAGCCGCCGTAGCCGCGATGCTTCTTGAACTGGATGTCGTTCATGATGATCATCATGTTCGGGAAGCGGTTCTGGTCCTTGAGTTCCTGCAGGTCAGGCAGCATGCGCTTGTCCACCAGGTTGGAGCGGAGGATGAACACGCTCACATCGGCGAAGCGGCTGAGGATGGTGGCATCGGCCACGATACCCGCCGGAACGGCGTCGATGAGGATGAAGTCGTAACGCTCCTTCAGGTAGTCCATGATGGTGTCCAGCCGCTTGCTGGCCAGGAGTTCGGCCGGGTTCGGAGGCAGGGAGCCGGACAGGATGGTGTCCACGCCCGGAGCCACGACGTCGTGGCTGATGATGCTCTCGATATCGTCGGTCTTCGCGGAAAGGTATGTGGAGAAGCCCGGGAGCTTCCGGCTGGCGATGTTGTGCGTGAGCGTACCCTTGCGGAGGTCGAGGTCCAGCAGGATGACCTTCTTCTCCACCTGGGCCAGGCTGGCCGCCAAGTTGGTGGTAAGGAAGGTCTTACCGGATCCTTCCATCAGGGAAAGGAACAGGTAGGAGGTGGCCTTCTGGCCGGGCACTCGCGTGAACTCGATGTTGCTTCGCAGGATACGGAAGGCTTCCGTCATCGTATCGCGGCCCTTGTCGGTCACGACCAGTTCACGGGTATCCTTCTTGTCCTTAGCCGGGATTTCACCCAGGATCGGAATGTCGGTGTAGGCCTCGACATCCTTGCGGACGCGGACCTTGGTGTCCAGCATCCGGCGCAGGAGGAAGATTGCCACTGGAATCAGGAGACCAATCAGCAGGCCCATCAGAGTGCTGCGGCGAGTGTTCGGAGAAATCGGGCTCGAATTCACGCGAGCCTTGTCGATAACCTTGGCGTTGCCGGTCAGGGAAGGCTGGCTGATGAGCATCTCCTCACGGCGGGTCAGGAGGGTGATGTACAGCTGCTCCTTGATGCCCTGGACGCGGGAGAGATTGTCGATATAGAGCTGTCCGCCCGGAACCTGCCGGACCTTGTCGGCCGCCATCTGACTGAGCGCCTGGACACCGCCAATCTGCTGCTGCATCGCGCCGATGTAGGAGGAGAGGAGCTGGTTCAGGTTCGCCTTGAGCGAAGCCATCTCCGTCTGCAGGTCCCTGACAATCGGGTTGTTGGTCGTGCCGGTTTCCTTGTACTTGTCCAGTTTGAGGACAAGCTCGTTGAACTTGCGGATGGTGCTGTTAATATGGTCATCCTTGATGTCCACGGTGACCGGGAACAGCTTGTTCTCCGTATTGGAAGCGGTCAGCTGAAGAAGGTACTGGGCATGGGAAATCTGCGCGTTGATCCGGTTGATTTCCTCCTGTGACTCGATGCTCTGGCTCAGGTAGGACTTGCCGTAGTCATTGAGATTCAGGATCTGGTGCTGGCTCTTGAAGCTCGCGATCTGGGACTCCTGTGCGCCCAAGTCCCGGTCCAACTGCGCAACGCGGGAGTTGATGTAGTCGGACGTCTGCTGGATGATTTCCTTCTTCTCTTCGATGGTGTTGTCGTTGTAGACAGCGATCATCTCGTTCAGGATGTCGGCCGCCCGCTGCGGGGATGTATCGTGGAGAGAAAGGTTGATGATACCATCGGAGGAGCTGTTTCTGGTCACACTCACCTTGTTCCGGTAAGATTCCGCCACACTGTTGATATTGCGGTGACGGACCGTAATCGGATTATCGTAATACAGTTCACGAAGAGCCCAGGTAGGCTTGACAGAGATGCGGCCCAGGCTGGTGGACACCGTATCGCCGAGATGGCCGTCCACCGGCTCGAACTCGCCAATCTGGATAACGAAACTTGAATCCTTGCTTACGGTCACGAGAGCCGTCGCATTGTCCGTTTCGCTGATGTCCAGCATCTCGACCCGGATCGGGGACTCCTTGTACAGGTCCTTCATCCGCTTGACGAGCTTGGTCTGGTAGTGGTAGGTCGTACCCAGGCCCAGGTTCTTGGCCACTTCCAGCATCGGGGTTTCCGAACGGAGGACGATGATTTCGTCGTTGATGGCGTTCATCGTGATAGCGACGCGGCGATTCGTGATGTTCTCCAGCGTCGTGGTCCCGCTCTCCAGCCGGTTCCGGGTGACGGAATTCAGGCGGATCTTGGCATGGCTCTCATAAATCCGGTCCGCCCGGTCGCTCCGGTAATAGGCGATGCCGGCACAGATGACGGCACTGAGAATCAGCCAATGAAGATTCCGGACGATGGTATAGAATATGTCCTTTCCCGAAAGGGAATTGGCATCCTTTTTTTCAATGAAAGAGAGGTCGCTTTTGTTATCTTGGTTGATAGCCATGGATCGGTCGAGGATTACTGATTTTTATTCGAATTCAGATAGGCCCGGACAGCAAAGTAGGTGGACGTCAGGCCGGTGATAGTGGAGAAGACGGAGAATACCGTACCCAGCATGCTCCAGGACTGCTGGAAGTTCCGATAGCCCGTGTTCCGGGTGATGATGATATCATTCTGCTGCATCATGAAGAACGGATCGTCGAAAACCTTGGAGGAACGGGGGTCCAGGTAGCGGGAGACCATCTGGCCATCGACCTCGCGAAGGACCATGATCTTAGTGCGGTCGGTATAGACGTTCAGGTCGCCGGCCATGGCGAGGGCCTGCAGGAAAGTACAGCGCTCCTCGGGGATGGTGATGGATCGGCCTCCATTGGATCCCAGGACGAAAATCTTGAAATTACGGAAACGGACCATCACATAAGGGTCGCTGATGTAGCCACCGGCAATCAGCATATTCTTGATGTGCTCCTGCAGCTTGAGCCGGGTCATGCCGGCGGCACGAATCGTTCCGAGAACAGGAAGCTCGATATCTCCATTTTGATCGACCAAATAACCCAAGCCTGAACCGGAGAAGGTACCTGAACTGGAGGTTCGCAGATTAAAAGGCCGGGCCAGCTCCTGATCGAAACTGGAGACGATGACATCCAGTTCGTCATAAGGGCTGATGACCGCTTCAAACCGGTTTTCCAGTTCGATCTGGGTCGCATGCTTCATGTCCTGGAGATAAGCGATCTTCCGGTTCGTGACGCAGGAAACGGCCGACAAGGCGACCAGCGCGAGGACGATTCCCGTCCGGAACATTTTCTTCATTTCCATATGGCGTATTGTTTTTATCAAATTATTCAACCTGCAAAAATAAGCATTTTATTTGAATTTCACCACAATCCGGGGGCAAGCTTTGCCGTCCCCGTAGGGGTTCACGGCCTGGCTCATCGCCCGATAGTGGGCGGGGTCATCCATGAGGGCGGAAACTTCGGCCATAATCCGGTCGTAATCAGTACCCACCAGACGCACCGTTCCGGCCTCCAGCGCCTCTGGCCGCTCGGTCGTGTCCCGCATCACCAGGACCGGCTTCCCGAGCCCCGGCGCCTCCTCCTGGATGCCGCCGGAATCCGTGAGGACCAGGTAGCTCCGGGACATCAGATACACGAAATCCAGGTAATCCAGCGGCTCGATGAAGAAGAGATTCCCGGTCAAGCCGGGAATAACGCGCCCGTCATGGCCGACCTGATCGGCCATCTCCCCGAACACTTCCCGGATCGGCTTCCGCACATTCGGATTCAGATGCATCGGATACACGAAATCCGCTTCCGGATACTTGGCCGCCAGGTCCCGGATGGCGGTGCAGATGTTGATGAAGCCTTCTCCGAAATTCTCCCGGCGGTGGCCGGTGATGAGCACGAGCCGGCGATCCCCGCGCGGAAGCGCGGCGACCGAAGGATCCTTGGGCACATAGCCCTTTTCCATCACATTTTCAACGACCCAGTGCA
>JAEEVG010000095.1 GCA_016290835.1 Bacteroidales bacterium
TTATTTCAAAAAAGTTTTCTATATTTGCAGTCCCGTTTGGAGAGATGCTCGAGTGGCTGAAGAGGCACGTCTGGAAAGCGTGTGACCGTCAAAAACGGTTCCAGGGTTCGAATCCCTGTCTCTCCGCGCAATGCAAACCGCAAACAGATGCCGCACCCCGTGGTGCGGCATTTTTCGTGCAGGCCAGAGTGGCCGAAAGCTAGCTTTCGAGCCAATCCGGGCCTGCACGAAAATCGCGGCCTCCGGCCGCATCTGGACGCGGTTTGCTCACGGACAACCAGGGAAATGGCCGGCCGCAGGCCGGGCAAATCCCTACCAAGCCCAGCCGATGCCATTCTCCTGCAAGCGCGTACCGGGCCTGGCACGCAGGAAGGGCATCTCGGGGAGATGGCCTTCCGCATCGCGCGGCAGGAAGAAATCCTTGGGATCGACCGACACGAACATCGCCGCGCCCTCGCTCACGGGAATGGTCCCGAACTCATTGTCACGCAGCGTACAGGTCTTCTCATCGCACATGTAGAGATCGTCCCCCTGCGGCGACCAAGACACATTCGCCGTCAAGACGTGGTCATAACCCGGCACGGCCACGTTGCCCCCGGCACCGGGATCCCGGCGGTTGACCATATTGTAGTTGTGCGGATTCATCGCGGCGGTATTGTTCTCCCAGCGATTGCCGGCCAGGTGGTAATTCGAATCGAAGCCGTTGACCTTGTTGCGGTAGGCCACGCTGTGGTGTATGTAGTGAATCGGGCAGACGGGCGGGCAGCGCGTCGGGCCGGCTCCCATCGCCCAGCCGCCGCTCTTGAAACCGTTGCCGTCGCCGGCCCGCTCGAAGGTCTCGGTATCAAAGGGGTCCGGCGTGGGCTGGAAGCCGTTGTAGAAGGCCCAGCAGTTATCGATCTCCACGGGCGCGGCGCAATGGATCAGGTCGTAGCCGTCGTCGGAATTGCGCCAGGCGCGGCAGCCGCGGATCACGTTGCCGACCTCCCAGGCATTGGCCATATGGAAACCGAAACCGTCCACATTGCCGCCGTAGGCTCCCTCGGAATAATCATCGTAGTTGTTGTAGGCGTCGCAGTTGAGCACCAGGTTGTAGGACCCGGCCGTCTGGTAGAATCCGATGGCCATGTTGTTGTGCATCGAGAGGTTCTCGATGATGCAGTGCGAACCCTTGCGGGCTGAGACGCACTCGGACTGGGTATGCCCGGTGATGCGTACCGGCAGCCCCACGATCTCGAAATTCCGCAGGTGGAGGTAGTCCGCGCCCAGGTAGAAGGCCGCGAAACGATGGCGCCCGTCCAGCTGCAAGGCGGAGAAATCGAAGACCGGACGCTCGCCCGGATAGCCCATGAAGCAGGTCCGGTGCGCGGCCGTTCCGGCTTTCTCCAACGCGAAGACATAGGCGTAGAGGCTCTCCTGCTTCATCACCTGCGCATCGGTGATCTTGTAGGTGCCGGCCCGGAAATAAAGCGTATCGCCCCCGTTCATCTTCGCATAAGCGGCGGGAAGGGTGGCCATCGGGGCGTTGATGGTGCCGGGATTGGTGTCGCGGCCATTCGGGGCCACGTAGAGGGTCTTGGCAGAGAGCGGAAGGCTGCAGAGACAGGCCAGGAGCAGGAATCTCTTCATAACGGTAATCGGGATTTGGTTTGGTACACAAATATATAAAATTATTTGCAACCCGGTTGCATCCGGAAAGAGATACCTTTGCGACCTAACGTAACCCCCCATGAAGCGTTTCCTCCTTACCTTGATGGCCCTGTGCGCCGTCCTGAGCGCCTGCCGCACGCACGAGAGCGAGCACGCACACGAGTCCGAAGAAGCCACCGCCCACGCGGACGGACACATCCAGATCAGCCCCGAACGCCAGCAGGAACTCGGCATCGTTGTGGAGACGGTCACCGCCGGTCCCTTCAGTGAGGTCATCCGCACCAGCGGACAGATCCTCTCCGCGGCCGGCGACGAGATGACCGTCGTCGCGAGGAGCGAGGGCATCATCAGCCTGGGCCGCCTCACGGAAGGCTCCCCCGTCAGCAAGGGCGCCCGGATCGCCACCCTCTCCACCCGGAGCATCGGCACCGGCGACAAACTTGCCAAGGCGAAGATCGACCTCGAGACGGCACGCAAAGAATACGAACGCGACCAGCAGCTGAGAGCGGACAACATCGTCAGCGAAAGCCACCTGGACCAGAGCCGCCAGGCCTATGAGCACGCCAAGGTGGAATATGAGGCTCTCGCCGCCGGCAGCACGCAGGACGGCGAACTGGCCGTCACCGCTCCCCTCTCGGGATTCATCAAGAACTGGCTGGTGCAGAGCGGCGAGTATGTGCAGACCGGCACCCCCGTGGCCACGGTCAGCAGCAACCGCCGCCTCCGCCTGCGGGCGGATGTCCCCGAGCGCTACTACAGCCGCATCGCGTCGGTGCGCGACGCCAACTTCACCACCTCATACAGCGAGCGGACCTACAATCTGGGCGAGCTGGGCGGACGGATGATCAGCTACGCCCGCGCCTCCGACGGCGATTACTACATCCCGGTCATCTTCGAATTCGACAACAAGGGCGAACTCGTGCCCGGCTCCTACGTGGACGTCTGGCTCAAGACGGCCTCCGCCCCGGACTGCCTCTCCGTCCCCCTGGAAGCCGTCGTCGAGGACCAGGGTGTCCACTATGTCTTCGTGCGTGAAGCCGATGACGAGGATTGCTTCGAGAAGCGGGAAGTCACGCTCGGACAGTCCGACGGCAGCCGCATTCCCGTCCTGAAGGGTCTGCAAGAAGGTGAAAGCATCGTCACCCGGGGTGCCGTCCACGTCAAGCTCGCCGGCGTCACCGCCGTCCCCGCGGGCCATACCCACAACCATTAGGCGTATGGACAAGCTCATCGCATTCTCGCTGAACAACCGCGCAGCCATCCTCGTGATGGCCGCCCTGTGCATGATCGCCGGGCTCTACTCGGCCTCCCGCTCCGAGGTGGATGTCTTCCCCGACCTCAACGCCCCGACCGTAGTCGTGATGACCGAAGCCGAGGGAATGGCGCCGGAAGAGGTGGAGCGCCTCGTGACCTTCCCGATCGAGACCGCCGTGAACGGCGCCACCAACGTGCGCCGCGTGCGTTCCTCTTCGACCACCGGCTTCTCCATCATCAACATCGAATTCGACTGGGGCACAGATATTTACCGGGCCCGCCAAATTGTCAGTGAGAAGATTGCGATGGTGGGCGAAGCCCTGCCCCCGGGCGTGGGCAATCCCACCCTCGGCCCCCAGGCCTCCATCCTGGGCGAACTGATGATCATCGGCCTCACGGCGGAAACCACCTCGATGGAGGAACTCCGCACGATGGCAGACTGGACCCTGCGGCCCCGCCTGCTGTCACTGGGCGGCGTGGCCCAGGTGGCCGTGATGGGCGGTGACATCAAGGAATACCAGATCCTGCTCGATCCCGGCCGGATGCGCCACTACGGCGTGTCGATGGACGAGGTCATCGACGCCGTCAAGGGGATGAACCAGAATGCCCCCGGCGGCACCCTCTACCAGTTCGGCAATGAATATATCGTTCGCGGGGTTCTGTCCACCGACGACATCGCGCAGATGAAGAAAGCCGTCGTCAAGACGGGCGCCGGCGGACTTCCCATCCCCCTCGAGGCTGTCGCCGACGTGCAGATCGGGCCCAAGACCCCCGTGCTCGGCGTCGCCTCCAACGACGGCAAGCCAGCGGTCATCCTGACCGTCACCAAGCAGCCGAACACTTCCTCGCTGGACCTCACGGCCAAGCTGGACCGCGAGCTGGACGACATCCGCACCGTCCTCCCCCCGGACGTCCAGGTCAATGCCGATATTTTCCGCCAGTCCCGCTTCATCGAGGGCTCGATCGGCAATGTGAAAAAAGCGCTGCTCGAAGGCGGCATCTTCGTCATCCTGGTCCTCTTCCTCTTCCTGATGAACTGGCGGACGACCGTCATTTCGCTGGTCTCCATTCCCCTGTCCATCCTCATCACCCTGCTGGTGACGCGCTGGCTGGGGATGACCGTCAACACGATGAGCCTGGGCGGCATCGCCATCGCCATCGGCTCGCTGGTGGATGATTCCATCGTGGACGTGGAAAATGTCTTTAAACGACTGCGACAAGCGCGGGGGCAGGGCAAGACCGTCCGGGAAGTGGTCTATGAGGCCTCCCGGGAGGTCCGCATGCCGATGCTCAACTCCACACTGATCATCATCGCCTGCTTCCTGCCGCTCTTCTTCCTGTCCGGCATGGAAGGGCGCATGCTCAAACCGCTGGGCATCTCGTTCATCATCTCCCTCTGCACCTCGACCCTCGTCGCCTTGACCCTGACCCCGGTGCTGAGCTCCTACCTGCTCGCGCACGAGATCAAGCCCGACACCGACGGCAAGGCCTCCCGCGAGACCCCCGTCGTCCGCTGGCTGAAAAAGCATTATGCCCGTGCGTTGAACTGGACGCTCGGACACCGGGAAAGCGTCCTGGCGTTCGTGGGCGCCTTGCTGTTGGCCGCCGTGGTGATGTTCCTCACCCTCGGCCGGAGTTTCCTGCCGGCCTTCAACGAAGGCTCGTTCACCATCGCCATGAGCTCCGTGCCGGGCATCTCCATCGAAGAATCCGACCGGCT
>JAEEVG010000043.1 GCA_016290835.1 Bacteroidales bacterium
GGTCCACGCCCATATCGCCCTCGCGGTTGAAACGTGTCCCGGCGATGCGGCAGCGCTTGACCGTGAGGGTGGCGGGACCCTCGAAGCCCGAGGCCTCGAACTGCCAGATGGCGCCCTCGTTGAAGAAAGAAGCGAGGACCGTGATGCGCAGTTCGCCCGCACCCCACGCATCGTCACGGACGCGGTAGGAGCGGCGGCCGCCCTGGTAGCGGGACTCGCACCAGGAGATCTCGTCCAGCTGGACCGACTTCCCGCCGTATTCGAGCCAGAAGCGGAAATTCCAGCTCTCGGTCCGGTCATAGGCCACGAACAGGGGCCGGTCGCTGGTCTCGAGGCGGTAGCGGGTATGGGTGCCGTACAGGGGGCGGTTGAAACGCCCGTCGCCGTTGAAGCAGACGAGGTCGCGCCCGTCGGGATAATAGCGCATCACGCGCGGAGCCGCTTTCGGTGCGGCGGCGGCACAGAGGGCGAGGCCCATCAGCGCCGCGGCGAGAAATAATCGGGTTAATTTCATAAGATGTAAAAATAGGAATAAATCCCGTGATTTCCAAATTCATAGCAGCCCTTTGTCGAGCAGATTCCGCCAGCGCTCCACGGCGTCGGCGCCCATCCCGCTGGCCGGATCCGCGCACCAGGCCCGGAAGGCCTGCGGCGTGGCGTGCGGATGGGCGCGCCACCAGTTCCGGATCGCTTCGTCGCTGCGCTCCGCGCTGCCGCGTGCGCGGCACACATCGCAGCTGCCGCAGTCCGCGCTCTCTTCCTGTCCGAAATAGCGCAGCAGCTGCCGGGAGCGGCAGGTCTCCGTGTCGGAGGCATAGGCGGCCATCGCCGCAGCGCGATCCCGCGCATTGCCCAGCAGGAAATTGTATTTCTCGCGCTGGAGGTTGACATTGCCCTCCATCAGCCGGTTGTGGTGCAGGAAGATGACGCTGCAGCGCTCCCCGGGGACATATTTGATCACGTGCTCCAGGCTGGTGCGGTAGAGCAGCTGGCGGAGCTGCGGCACCCCCAGGCCGAGGGCCGCGGCGACCTCTTCCTCGCGGATGGGCACCAGGCCGGAGAAGATCCCGGTATAGCGGCGCATCAGCACTTCCAGCAGGGCGACCATCCCGCTCTCGGGCAAGTCGATGTCGTAGAGGAGGTTGCGGTCGGCGAGGATCTTTACCTGGGTGGCGATCTCCACGTCCTCCGCGAAGGTCAGGTGGTCGGACTGTTCGAGGTATTTGATGGCATAATGTACGGAGGCGGAGTTGAGCTTGAAGTGACGGGCGAATTCGGCGAGGTCGATGCGCAGTTGCCGTCCGGCGCCGTTCTCGTAGGGAATTCCGAAAAAGATGTGGAGTTTCTGGTAAATGTCTTCGATATAGCTCAGCGGCGGGAAATTGAGTTCGACCAGCTCGCCCAGCCGGCGCAGGTCGGTCGCGTTCCACAGGAGGGCGGCGTAGGCGCGCAGGCCGTCGCGCCCGGCGCGTCCGGCCTCCTGGAAATAGGATTCCAGGCTTTCGGGCAGGCCCAGGTGCACCACGAAGCGCACGTCCGGCTTGTCGATGCCCATCCCGAAGGCGTTGGTGCAGACCATCACCCGGATTGCTCCGCGCTTCCAGGCCTCCTGGCGCTCGGAGCGGGTGGAGGTGGCGAGTCCGGCGTGGTAGTACGAAGCCGACACCCCGCCCGCCTGCAGGAAGGCGGCCACCTCCTCGCAGCGCCGGCGGTGCCGCATATACACGATACCGGAGCCATCCACCCCGCGGCAGATGTCCAGCAACTGGCCGCTTTTGTCCTCGCAGCGGCGCACGATGTAGGAGAGGTTGGGCCGCTCGAAGCCGCTCTTGAGCATCAGCGGGGCACGGAATCGGAGCTTCTCCATCACATCTTCCGCCACGCGCGGGGTGGCCGTGGCCGTGAGGGCGATCACCGGGGCGTCGATGATGTCGCGCAACTCATTGATGGTCAGGTAGTCCGGCCGGAAGTCATAGCCCCATTGCGAGATACAGTGCGCCTCGTCCACCACGATGTAGTTGATCGGGAGGATGTCCAGGTAGGAGCGGAACAAGGCGGTCTTGAGCCGCTCGGGGGAGACATACAGGAACTTAAAATCGCCATAGGCGGCGTTGTTGAGCGCCAGGTCCACCTCGCGCCGGGTCATACCCGCGTGGATGGCCAGGGCCCGGATGCCCCGGTCCGAGAGGTTCTGGACCTGGTCCTTCATCAGGGCGATCAGGGGCGTGATCACGAGGGCGATGCCGTCCCGCATCAGCGCGGGCACCTGGAAACAGACGGACTTGCCGCCGCCCGTGGGCAGGATGGCCAGTACGTCCCGGCCCTCCGCAGCGGCGGAGATGATCTCCTCCTGCATCGGCCGGAAGGACGTGTAGCCCCAATACTGCTGCAAAACCTCCAGTGCATCCATACTTTGCAAAAATACGGAATTAATATGAAATAAATATGCAAGAAAATGCACGATAAATGCAAGAAATCTTGCGCGGGCGCGCTGGCGCATACCGGCGAAATGATTAAATTTGAGGTATGAAAGTTTTCCGTTTTTTCCTGATTTCCGCATCCCTGCTGATCGCCGCCCTCAGGGCGGGCGCGCAGGACCCGAATTTCCACATTTACCTCTGCTTCGGGCAGTCCAACATGGAGGGCAACGCCCGCATCCAGCCCCAGGACCTCGAGGGCATCTCCGACCGCTTCCGGATGATGGCGGCGGTGGATTTCCCCCAGATGGGCCGCAAGATGGGGGAATGGTACACCGCCACGCCGCCCCTCTGCCGGCCCGGCAACGGCCTCACCCCCGCCGACTACTTCGGCCGCACCCTCGTGGAGAATCTCCCGGAGAATGTGCGCGTGGGCATCATCCACGTGGCCATCGGCGGCTGCCACATCGAGACCTTCCTGCCCGACAGCATCGACAACTATGTCAAGAACCGCGCTCCCCAATGGATGAAGGGAATGCTCGCCGCCTATGACAACGATCCCTACGGCCGGCTGATCACCCTGGCGAAGAAGGCCCAGAAAGACGGCGTGATCAAGGGTATCCTCGTCCACCAGGGGGAGTCCAACACCGGCCAGCGCGACTGGCCGCAGCAGCTCAAGCGGGTCTATGACAATATCCTGCACGACCTTGACCTGCAGGGCGAGGTGGTCCCGCTGCTCGTGGGCGAAGTGGTCAACGCCGACCGCGGCGGGATCTGCGCCTCGATGAACGAGATCATCGACCGCGTTCCGCAGACCATCCCGCAGGCCCACGTGATCAGTTCGAGCGGCTGCTCGGTCAACTTCGACCTGCTCCACTTCGACGCCGCGGGCTACCGCGAACTGGGCCGCCGCTACGCCGCCACGATGCTCCGTTTGCTCGGCTATCCCGCCCCCGAAGGACCCCGGGGCTGGAACGCCGCCCAGGAGTCCCACATCGTCCACCCCGACGGCCGCGTGACCTTTAATTACCAGGCTCCTGGTGCCCGGGAGGTGTCCCTGTCCGGGCAGTTCCAGGACCGCGACGTCCCGATGACGCGCAATGCCGAGGGCATCTGGAGCGTCACCGTCAAGCCGCCCAAGGCGGACATCTACCCCTACAATTTCATCGTGGACGGGGTCCGTACGCAGGATCCCAACAACATGCAGCTTTTCCCGAACGAGCAGTTCAAGGCAAGCCTGCTGGAGATGCCCGACAAGGATGCGCTCTACACCCTGAACGACGTGCCCCACGGCCGTATCCAGTATCTCAATTACAAATCCTCCGTGCTCGGACTGGACCGCCCGCTGGTGGTCTACACCCCGCCGGGATATGAGAAAGGCAACAAGAAATACCCGGTCTTCTACCTGGTCAGCGGTACCACCGACACCGAGGAGACCTGGTTCAAGGTGGGCAAGGTCAACCTGATCCTG
Source organism: Bacteroidales bacterium (assembly GCA_016290835.1). Taxonomy (GTDB): domain Bacteria; phylum Bacteroidota; class Bacteroidia; order Bacteroidales; family UBA932; genus Cryptobacteroides. Next base: position 3,889 of record JAEEVG010000043.1, read on the forward strand.
GACAACCTCATCGCCCGCGGCGAAGCCGTGCCGATGATCGTCGTGATGCCCTACGGCTATATGATGAACGGCACCCCGAGCCCCACCTCGATGGCGGCGGTGGAGATGTATGAGACTTTCTCCAAGGAGCTGACACAGTGTGTAATGCCCTTCGTCGAGGCGAATTTCCGCACCATTCCCAAGCGCGAGAGCCGCGCCATCGCGGGCTTCTCCCGCGGCGGCGGGCAGTCGATTTTCACGGCCTACAGCCACCCCGACAAGTTCGCCTGGCTGGGCTCCTACAGCGCCTACCTGACCCCGGAGATGCTGGATACCTGCTTCCCGGAGGTCGCCCGGACCGTCGCGGGGATGAAGCTGATGTGGTTCGGCGTGGGCACTTCCGACTTCCTCTACCGGAATGTCCTGGACCACCAGGCCTACTTCGATGCGCGCGGCATCCCGTATGAGAAGATGTTCACCGAGGGCGGCCACACCTGGATGAACGCCCGGACCTACCTCGCCGAGACCCTTCGCAAATTCTTCAAATAGACTTTGACAAATCATTTTTCCACTATGAAAAAGATACTGATCCTTCTTTCCTGCCTGCTCGGCGCAGCCGGCCTGCAGGCCCAGCCCGCCGGCGGCTTCGGCGGCTTCCAGATGCCGAAGATCGACGTGCACTGCTCGCAGAAATTCGCGGACATCGACTATGCCGGCGACGACCAGGTCTATCACAAGATGGACATATACCTGCCCCGGATGCAGAAAGAGACCTACCCGGTGGTCGTCCATATCTACGGAAGCGCCTGGTATTCCAATAATTCCAAGGGAATGGCCGACCTGGGCACCATCGTGAACGCCCTGCTCGACGCGGGCTACGCCGTGGCGACCCCCAACCACCGCTCCTCGATGGACGCCAAGTTCCCCGCCCAGATCCACGACATCAAGGGTGCGATCCGCTTCCTGCGGGCCCACGCGGCCGAATACCGGCTCGATCCCTCGTTCGTCGCCACGTCCGGCTTCTCCTCCGGCGGACACCTTTCCTCGCTGGCCGCGACCAGCGGCGGAGTGGCCGAGCTCGAGGGCGAGGTCGGCGGCAACCTCTCGTTCAGCAGCCGCGTCAATGCGGCCTGCGACTGGTCGGGCCCCGTGGACCTCAATTATATGAGCTGCGGCGCCGCCGAGGATACCTGGAACCACGCCCCCGAGGAGGCCGTGATGGGCTTCTCGTACAAAGGCAACGAAGAGCGTTTCAAGGCCCTCAACGCCACCACCTATATCGATCCCGCCGATCCGCCCGTGGTCATCTTCCACGGCACGGTGGACAATGTCGTGCCCTGCTGCCAGGGCTCGCACTTCTATGAACTGCTCGACAAGGCCGGCGTGCGCACCGAGCTCTATCTGGTAGAGGGCGGCGGCCACGGCATGAACATGTATGCCGAGAAGAACCTCCGCGCGATGACCAACTTCCTGGACAAGGCCCGTGTCGAGAAAGGCGGCGGCACCTTCGTGACAGGCACCAACCCGGTGATCACCAACATCTTCTCCGCCGATCCGACGGCCCGTGTCTTCGAGGACAAGATCTATCTCTATCCCTCCCACGACATCCCCACGGTCAACTGGAACGGGGACCAGCCCTGGTTCTGCATGTCCGACTATCATGTCTTCTCCTCCGAGGACCTCACCCACTGGACCGACCACGGCATCATCGTGGACCAGAAGGACGTGCCCTGGGGCAATCCCACGGCCAACTCGATGTGGGCCCCGGAATGCGTCCAGAAGAACGGCAAATACTATTTCTATTTCCCCAATGCCCCCAAGTCCGGCCGCGGCTTCGCGGTCGGCGCGGCGGTCTCGGACAAACCTTACGGTCCTTTCGAGATCCAGCCGACCCAGCTCCAGGGCGTGATGGGTATCGACCCCACGGTGCTCGTGGACGATGACGGCGCCGCCTACATCATCTGGTCCGGCATGGGCTTCTCCGGTGCCCGTCTCAAGGACAACATGCTCGAACTCGACGGCGCGCCCGTCCGGCTGGACGGCGCCTTCCCGGCGGGCCAGAAGGAAGGCCCCTTCATCTTCAAGCGCGCGGGCAAGTACTACCTGACCTATCCCTGGGTGCGCGAACGCGGGGGCACCGAGTGCCTGGCTTACGGAATGAGCGACAACCCGTTGGGCCCCTACGAGTACAAGGGCATCATCATGAAGGAGTCCCCGACCGGCTGCTGGACCAACCACCATTCCATCGTGGAGTACAAGGGCGAGTGGTATCTGTTCTACCACCACAACGACTTCTCCCCGACCTTCGACAAGAACCGCTCCGTGCGCGTGGACCGCATCGGCTTCAACCCCGACGGGACCATCATCGAGGTCATCCCGACCTGGCGCGGCGTGGGCTACCTCAAGGCATCGGACGAGCTGAACATCGACCGCTACAGCGAGATCGAGGGCGCCACCGTGGACTACCTGGACGAATTCAACCTCTTCGCCGGCTGGAAGACCCTGTTCGCCAAGCCCGGCGACAAGGTCCGCTTCAATGAAGTCGATTTCGGCAAGAAGGCCCCCAGGAAAGTCCTCCTCCGCGTCAAGGCCCCTGCGGGCGCCGTGCTGCGCATCTCCGTCAGCGGGGCGAAGCGCGAGATGGACGTCACGCTCCCTGCCAACGGCGAATGGGCCGTGGCGGAAACTCCCTTCAAGCCCAAGGCCCGGGGTATGCAGGATGTGACCGTGTCGCTGCTCTCCGGCTCCGCCGAGGTCGATTGGATCTCCTTCCGTTAGCCTCCGTGCCGGCCGGCACGAGAGGGGAGACCCGTCAAACCGGAAGAAAAACCAATTAACCCGACATGAACCGTATCCGAAAACTGCTTCTGGGAGGCGCGCTGGCCCTGGCCGCGAGCCTCTCGCTGCGCGCGCAGGGAGCCGTGCAGCCGATCTATCTCAACACCGCCTACTCCTTCGAGGAGCGGGCCGCCGACCTGGTCTCGCGCCTGACCCTCGAGGAGAAACAGAGCCTGCTGGGCAACAACATGGCCGCCATCCCGCGCCTGGGCGTCAAGAACTACAACATCTGGAGCGAGGCTCTGCACGGGGTGCTCACCGGAGCCAACCCGGCCGCCGGCCTGCTCGGGCCGACCTCCTTCCCCAACAGTGTGGCCCTGGGCTCCACCTGGGATCCCGCGCTGACGGAGCGGATGGCCTCGGCCATCGCCGACGAGGCCCGCGCCATCTACCAGACCGGCACCAAGGGCCTGACCTTCTGGTCGCCCGTGGTGGAGCCGGTGCGCGATCCCCGCTGGGGGCGCACCGGCGAGTCCTATGGCGAGGACCCCTTCCTCGCGGCCGAGATGGCGCGCGGCTTCGTGCGCGGCCTGATGGGCAGCGATCCCAAGTACCTCAAGGCCGTTCCGACGGCCAAGCATTACTTCGCCAACAACAGCGAGTTCGACCGCCACGTCAGCAGCTCCAACATGGACAGCCGCGACATGCGCGAGTTCTATCTCTATCCCTACAAGCGCCTGATTGAAGATGAGCACCTGCCTTCGATCATGTCGTCCTACAATGCCGTCAACCACGTCCCGACCTCGGCCAGCGCCTTCTACCTCGACACCCTGGCCCGCCGGACCTGGGGCATGAAGGGCTATGTCACGGGCGACTGCGCCGCCATCGAGGATATCTGGAACGGCCATTATTACGTTGAGACCCGCGAACAGGCCACGGCCGCGGGCCTGCGGGCCGGCGTGGATTCCGATTGCGGCAGCATCTACCAGCGTTTCGCGATCAGCGCCTACGAGCAGGGCATCCTGCCGATGGCGGATATCGACCGGGCCCTCGTGCATATGTTCACCGTCCGGATGCGGACGGGCGAATTCGATCCCGAGCCGATGGTCCCGTACACGAAATTCGAACCCGCCCGCGTGAGTTCCGCGGCCAACCGCGCACTCGCCGCGGAACTGGCCGTGCGTACGGCGGTCCTGCTGAAGAACGAGGGGGACGCCCTGCCGCTCGACCCCGGTTCCCTGAAGCGCATCGCGCTGATCGGTCCGCAGGCCGACGACGTGGAGCTGGGCCCGTACTCCGGCCGGCCGGAGCAGGATGCGATGATCTCCCCGTATGCCGGCATCCGAAGCTGGCTCTCGCAGAAGGGCTATGACGTGGATGTGCGGCTGGCGGCCGGGGGTGATATCAAGAGCAAAAGCAACCTGCTCTACATCGCCTATTTCGAGGTGGAGAAGACCGGCGGTGCCTCGACCCGCTACGACGCCACTAAGTACAACGCCTGCTCCGAAGGCATCACGGTGGGTTCCGGTATGGGAGAGGAAGAGCAGGTCCGGACCATCGACGACGGCGCCTGGACCGCCTATGACAATGTCGATCTCACCAACATCGAGAACATCACCGTCGGGCTCAACATTCCCACCGAAGGCGGCATCGTGGAGATCCGCGTGGGTGGCCCGGACGGCAACCTGATCGGCCGCATCGAGGCCACGAAGGCTTCCGGCGCCCGCGTGGGCGGCGTCTATGGCGCCAGCATGCCGATGAAGATTCCGGCCCTGAAACTCGGTTACAACGGTCCGCAGACCGTCTATCTGGTCTACAAGGCCCCGCAGGACGCCCCGATCGACGAGGCGACCCTGCAGGCCGCCCGCGAGGCGGACGTGGCCGTGGTGTTCGTCGGCACCGACGAGAACACCGCCACCGAGGAGGCCGACCGCCTGACCCTGCTGCTGCCGGGCAACCAGCTCGCCCTCATCCAGGCCGTCGCGGCGGTCAACCCCCGCACGATCGTGGTGATGCAGACCCTGGGCTGCGTGGAGGTAGAGGGCTTCCGCCACCTGGACAGCGTGAAGGGCATCCTCTGGACGGGCTACAACGGCCAGGCCCAGGGCGAGGCCGTCCCGCGCCTGCTCTTCGGCGAGGTCTCCCCGGGCGGCAAGCTCAACGCCACCTGGTTCAAGAGCGTGAAAGACCTGCCGGCCATCACCGACTACAACCTGCGCCGCAGCGCCGGGGCGGGGGGCAGGACCTTGTGGTATTTCGACCGCGAGGTTTCCTATCCTTTCGGTTACGGCTTGAGTTATACGAATTTCGAATACAGCAATTTCCGCATCAGCAGCGCGCAGATCACCCCCAACGACGTGGTGACCGTGAGCGTGGATGTGACCAATACGGGCGCCTTCGCCGGCGACGAGGTGGTGCAGGTCTATGTGGCCACCCCGGACAGCCCGGCGGGCCTGGAGCGTCCGATCAAGCGGCTCAAGGGCTTCCGCCGCGTGACCATTCCCCGCGGGCAGACCCGGACGGTGCGCATCGAGATCCCCTGCGCCGACCTCTGGTTCTGGGATATGCAGGCCGACCGGATGACCTACGATCCGGGCCGCTATGTCTTCGAGATCGGCTCCTCCTCGCAGGATATCCGCGGCCGGGTGAGCGCCCGGATGTCCGGCGCCCTGGAGCGCCGCCTCAAGACGGTCTGGGCCTCCTGCGATGCCACGGTTCTCCGCATCGGAGAGTCCGCACAGGCCTCTTTCTCCGCCTGCATGAACGACGACAGTTTCTATGAGCATCCCCGGGCCGTCTGGACGAGCAACAACCCGTCCGTGGCCGCGGTGGATCCCGACGGGCGGGTGCGCGCCCTTTCGATGGGCGTCGCCACCGTGACCTGCTCCGTGACCATCGACGGCAGGACGCTGGAGGACAGCTTCGCCGTCAAGGTGATGCCGGACCTTTCGCTTGCGGGCCTGACGGTCGGCGGGAAGGCCGTCGATCCCGGGAATTCCGCCCAGATCAGCTATCTGCTCAAGGGCGGGAAGGCCCCGGAAGTCAAGGCGCGGGCCTCCAGCCCGGCCATCGACGTGGACGTGCGGCAGGCCCCGTCCGTGCCCGGTACGGCCGTCGTGACCCTGCTCGACAACGAGACGGGCGACAGCCGCGCGCTGACGGTGAATTTCGGCACCCGGGGCGTCTCCGACAGTTTCAAGAAGTCCGCGCTCGCTCCGGCCTGGAGCTGGGTGCGGGAGGATCCCGCCGCCTGGACGCTCGCGGGCGCGGAAGGCCTCGTGCTGACCGCGGGCAAGGGAGATATTACCCAGGGCAGCAATTCCGCCTCCAATATCCTGCTCCAGAGCGCCAACAGCGACTGGACCGCGGATACGCGGATGCACTGCTTCTCCGCCCCGGCTGCTCCTGCGCAGAATGCCGGCCTGGTGGCTTACGAGTCGGATGACAACTTCGTCAAGTTCGTCTATTCGGCTACGTTCAACTTCCGCCGGCCGGCCGCCGGCCCGTCCGCAGGCCAGCTGCAATTGCTGGTTGAGGAGAACGGCCGCCAGCGTTCGCTCGCGAGTCTGGGCCTCGACGGGATCGTGGGGGAGGACCAGGTCCTCTTCCTGCGCCTGGACAAGCAGGGCGATAGCTACACCGCCTTCTACTCCCTGGACGGCCGGAAATACGAGCAGATGGGCACGGCGACGGCCGTGCTGAAGGATGTCCGGGTGGGGGTGATCGCCTGTGAGGGCGAGGCGGCCGCGATGATGCGCGGCGTCGCCCGCGGCGGGGCCCAGCAGCCCGCCGCCGCTCCGCTCAAGGTCTCCTTCTCGGACTTCAAGCTCGTGAACCGCGGCCGGAAATGATCCGATTCTTCCGCATCCTGACCCTGTTGCTGCTCGCGGCCTGCCTGACGGCCCGCGGACAGGAGCTGCGCACGGGCATCCCGACCGACGGCGGGGGTTATCTCGCGGCGGGGGATCGCCTGTGCCGGCTGGATGCGGAGGGCGCCGTCTTGCAGAACCTGCCCCTGGCCCGCCCCCTGCGGGCCCTGGCCTCGCTGGACGGGCGGCTCTATGCCCTGGACGCCGCGGGCCGGCAACTGCTGGAACTGAATGAATCCGGGGTGATTGTCGCCGCGCAGGCGCTGGGTACCAAGGGGCGCCTTCGGGCCCTCGGCGAGGGAGACGAGACTCTCTGGGCCGTCACGGACGCGGGGGAGATCCTCCGCTCCGAGGACGGACGGAGATGGTCCCTGCAGGACTTCAACGCCGAGTACGCCGGCTACTATCCCCGGATGGACTTCCGGGCGGTGGCCGCGGGGGGCGGCGCCGTGATGGTGGCCGGACTGGACGAGGCCGGCCGGCTGGCCGTCTTCTCCTCCAGCCGCGGATCCGTGTGGAGCGCCCGGCCCCTGGAATACGGCGGCGGACAGGTGGCGGATTTTGAACCCGTTTCGCTTGGCTACGATCCGCTCCGCGATGCTTTCTGCCTGGCGGGCGGTGGCGGAACACTCTTCACGATGCCCGGCTGCACCCATTGCAACCGCCTGGACCGCTATCCCGCGGACGTGCTGTACGCCCGCATACCGAACGGCTTCTCCGCCCTGCTGCTGGGCAGCGGAGGCCTGCGGAAAACCGAATGACCATCCATGAAAAACACAGAAACCATAAACTTTATGAAACGTATTTATCTCTTATTCTGCTTGTTGTTGCTGAGCCTGGGCGCCACGGCCCAGCGCCCGTCGCCGACGGTCGTCGCCCGGAGCGCCTTCCCGTCGGTCGACCAGGACGGCCGCGTGACCGTCCGCATCAAGGCCCCCGATGCCGTGGGCCTGTCCGTCTCGCTGGGCAAGGATTATCCGATGACCCGCGATGCGGAGGGTGTCTGGAGCGCCACGACCGATCCCCAGGTCGAAGGATTCCATTATTATTCCCTCAAGACCGGCGGCCTGTCTTTCGCGGACCCCGCTACCCGGGCCTTCTTCGGGACCGGACGCTGGAGCAGCGCCGTGGAGGTGCCCGAAAACCCCGCCGCAGCGGCCTTCTACACCCCGCGCCGGGATGTGGCGCAGGGCGCCGTCCGCTCCCTGAGTTTCTATTCGCGCATCTGCGGGGAATTCCGCCGGATGTATGTCTACACCCCGGCCGGATATGAGCAGAATCCCGGGACGCGCTATCCGGTGCTGTATCTGCAGCACGGCGGCGGCGAGGACGAGACCGGCTGGATCTACCAGGGCTTCGCCGACGTGATCCTGGACAACCTGGTCGCCGAGGGTAAGGCCGTCCCGATGATCATCGTGATGAACAGCGGTGTGGCCCATCCCGCGGACGACCCGGCCGAGGATGCCTTCGACCAGATGATGACCGAGGAGGTTATCCCGCTGGTGGACAGCCGTTTCCGTACGATCGCCGACCGTGACCACCGTGCCGTGGCCGGCCTGAGCTGGGGGGCCAAGCAGGCCTACGACCTGGGGCTGGGCCACCGCGATCTCTTCTCCGCGGTGGGCGGTTTCAGCGGCATCATCGTGATCGGCGCGTTCGACGTGCGCAATCCCGGTTTCCGCGATCCGGAGAAATTCGCCGCGGCCTACGACGGCGTCTTCCGGGATCCGGCCCGTTTCAATGCCGACTACCACCTCCTGTTCATCAGCACCGGCGAGGCGGAGGGGAACCTTCTCCTCCAGATGTCCGACCTGCTGCGCGAGCGGGGGATCGACAATGTCTATTATAGCTCTCCCAAGACCGCCCACGAGTGGCTGAGCTGGCGGAGGAGCCTGTATGAATTCGCCCAAAAACTCTTCCGATGGTAAGCCCTATGAAAAATCTTCTGACCCTCTCTTTGTGTATGCTGCTCGCCGCGGCCTGCGGCGGCCCCAAGCCCGCCCCCATCACCGAACCGGTCAGCGCTTCCTCCAACGTGCCCGGACGGGAGTATCCCAAGATCTGGCCCGACCTGTCGGCCGAATTCCAGGTCGAAGCCACCGAAGCCCAGGCCGTGTCCGTGGACATCGGCGGCACCGTCTATCCGCTCGCCAAGGACGAGCAGGGCCGCTGGTGCGGCCGGACCGAGCCCCTGGAGCCCGGCTTCCATTATTATTTCCTCGTAGTGGACGGCGTGCGCCTCTCCGACCCTTCCAGCACCCTCTATTTCGGTTGCGGGGTGATGGCCAGCGCCATCGAGATCCCCGAAGTCGGGGTGGATTTCTACCTCCAGCGGGATGTCCCGCGCGGCGAGGTGCGCCTGCAGCGCTACTTCTCGCCGAGCCTGGACGCCTGGCGGACCTGCTATGTCTATGTGCCCGCCGAGTATGAGCAGAAACCCGAGAAGCGCTATCCGGTGCTGTATCTGCAGCACGGCGGCGGCGAGGACGAGACCGGCTGGGTCCGGCAGGGCCGCGCGGACGTGATCCTGGACAACCTGCTCGCCGAGAAGAAGGCCGTCCCGATGCTGATCGTGATGGACTACGGCCAGGCGGGCGACTTCTCGCAAATCCTGATCAATGAGCTCATTCCGGTGATCGACAGCCACTACCGGACCCTTGCTGACCCCGCCCACCGGGCGATGGCCGGCCTGTCCTTCGGCGGTGGCCAGTCCTGGTCCATCGGGCTCAAGCACCCGGAGGTCTTCTCCTCCGTGGGCATCTTCTCTTCCGGCATGTTCGGCGGGGTGAGCTACGCCCCTTTCGACCTGGAGAAAGAACTGCCCGAACTCGGGGCGGATCCGGCGGCGTTCAATGCCGCGCATCCTGTTTTCTACATCTCCTGCGGCGAGGGCGATCCGCGTATCGAGTTCACCCGTGCCGCGGCGGCGGCCCTCGAAGAGAAAGGCGCCAAAGTGCGCTTCCAGGCCTGGCCGGGCGGCCACGAATGGCAGCCCTGGCGCAAGTCCCTGCACGCATTCTGCCAGTTGATATTCAAATAATGATAAAACGATGAAAAGACTTTTCCTCTCTCTGGCCGCGGCGCTCTGCCTGCTCGCTTGCGGTCCGCAAGAACCCGGCCGGGTCAAGGTGACCGGCGGAACCATCCAGGGCACGGTCCTGGAAGATATGACGGTATATAAAGGTATCCCCTTCGCGGCCCCGCCCGTGGGCGAACTCCGCTGGAAGGCGCCCCAGAGCGTGGTGGCCTGGGACGGTGTGCGGGAATGCACGGACTTCGCTCCGGACCCGATGCAGGGAAACGGCGAGGGCAACAGCGAGGATTGCCTCTACCTCAATGTCTGGAGCCCGGCGACGAGCCCGAAATCGAAACTCCCCGTGATGGTGTGGATCTACGGCGGGGGCTTCGCCGGCGGCGGCTGCTCTTCCTATGACGGCGCCGCGCTGGCGCGGAAGGGCGTGGTCGTGGTGAGTGTGAATTATCGCGTGGGACGCCTGGGCTTCCTGTCGCTGCCCGAGCTCTCCGCGGAGAATCCGCACGGGGTGAGCGGCAACTACGGCTTGCTGGACCAGATCGCGGGTCTGCAGTGGGTGCAGGACAACATCGCCCGCTTCGGCGGGGATCCCGCGAAGGTCACCATCTTCGGCGAATCCGCCGGCGGCATCTCCGTCAGCATGCTCTGCGCCTCGCCCCTGGCGAAGGGCCTGTTCCGCGGGGCCATCTCCCAGAGCGGCGGCTCCTTCGGCCCGACCAACCCCTGGTCCTATCCCGGTGAGAATATGGAGACGCTCGCGTTCACCCAGGAGGCCAACGCCGCGTCGATGAAGGCGGCCTTCGGCGAGAACTATACCCTGGAGCAGCTCCGGGCGGCCGATGCGAAGGAATTCCTCCGCGGGGGCATGAGCGCCTCCGGCGGCTGGCCCATCGTGGACGGCTATGTGATTCCGGACGACCAGTACAAGCTCTATGAGGCCGGGCAGTACAACGACGTGGACGTGCTGATCGGCTACAATTCCGACGAGGGCCTGAGTTTCGGCTTCGCCCGCGGCGGCGGGAGCCACGAAGAATCGGTCCGCACCCGCTACGAGGACTGGGCCGACCGGCTGCTCGCGGCCTACCCGCTGGAGGCGGACGGCTCGGTGGGCAAGACCGCCCGAGATCTCACGCGGGACGCCGCATTCGGCTGGCAGACCTGGGCCTGGGCCCGCCTGCAGGAGCGCACCGGGAAGGGCCGCGTGTGGCTCTATTACTTCGACCAGCATCCCGACTATCCCGCCGGCTCGCCCCGTTACGGCCAGGGTTCCCCGCACGGACAGGACGTGGCCTATGTGTTCGGTAACCCGCGCGAGGCCCAGCCCACGGACAAGGCGCTTTCCGGTTGGATGATGGACTACTGGACCAATTTTGCCAAGACCGGCGACCCCAACGGGGAAGGCCTGCCCGAGTGGCCGCGTTTCACCAACGCCGAGCCCCGGACCATGGTGCTGACCGGCGACGGTTGCCACGCCGCCCCCGTGCCTTCGGAAGCGGCCCTGAATGTGCTGGAAGGCTACTTCGCCTGGCGCCGCAGCCAGGAGTAGGCTTTTTGGCGGAAAAAGCGTACATTTGTCAAAACCACAATACAATTAACCATGAGAAAAACCGTTATGTTATCCATCGCGGCCCTGCTTCTGGCAGGCGCCGCAGGTGCCCAGACCCTGACCCTCCGCCTCTCGGAGGCTGACAAGAACGTCAGCCCGATGCTCTACGGCCTGATGACCGAGGAGATCAATTATGCCTACGAAGGCGGCCTGTACGCCCAGTTGGTGCGTGATCCGCACGTCAAGGAGATTGAGCAGCCGGCCCGCGGCCAGCGCGGCCCCACCCGGCCGCGCTACTGGGAAGTCTCCGACCCGGATGGGGCCGTGATGACCCTCCGGCAGAATGAGGCCCCGGTCGATTACCAGAACAATTCGCTGCGCATCGAAGCCAAGCGGGCGGGGGTGGCCCTGCTCAACCGCGGTTTCTGGGGAATGGCGATGCAGCCCGCCACGGCCTACAAAGGCTCGCTCTTCGCCAAGGGTCCCGGCTCGCTGACCGTCTCGCTGGTCTCCGGCGACGGAGCGACCATCTATGCCTCCCAGCGGGTCTCCGGCCTCGGGGCGGATTGGCGCAAATTCGAGTTCAACCTCTACACCGGCGCCGTCCTCAAACCTACCAAGGACGCGATGCTGCGGATCGCCTTCGATGCCCCGGGCACCTATCAGGTCACCCGCGTGCTGCTCTTCCCGCCGTCTTACAAAGGCCACGGTCTGCGGACCGACCTGATGGAGCTGATGGCCGGGATGAAGCCTGCCTTCCTCCGTTTCCCGGGAGGTAACTACCTGGAAGGCAATACCTTCCACGAGCGCTTCGACTGGAAGCGGACCATCGGTGATGTGAACCTCCGCCCGGGCCATCAGAGCCCGTGGGGCTATTGGTCCACCGACGGACTGGGCCTGCTGGAATTCCTGACCTGGATCGAGGACCTGGGCGGCGAGCCCATCCTCGGCGTTTTCGCCGGCTACACCCTCAACCGCGACTATGTGGAGGGCGAGTACCTCGAGCCCTTTATCCAGGACGCCCTCGACGAGATCGAGTACGTAATCGGCGGTCCCGAGACCAAGTGGGGCGCCCAGCGCGTGCGCGACGGCCATCCCAGCCCGTTCCCGCTGCACTACGTGGAGATCGGCAACGAAGACTTCTTCGACCGTTCCGGCTCCTACCAGCGCCGCTACATGCAGTTCTACAAGGCCATCAAGGCGAAGTATCCCCAGCTCGAAATCATCGCCAGCACTAGCGAGGAGCAGTTCTACAGCGGCGGGGTGATGCCCCGCAGCGAGCTGAAACTCGACATCGTGGATGAGCACTACTACCGCAACACCCTCGGGATGTACCGCGCCGCCTTCCAGTACGATACCTACGACCGCAGCGGCCCCAAGGTCTTCTGCGGAGAATGGGCCTCACGCGAGGGCGAGCCGACCACCAACCTCAACGCCGCCCTGGGCGACGCCGCGTGGATGGCCTGCATGGAGCGCAACTCCGACCACGTGATTGCCTCCTGCTACGCTCCGCTCTTCGTCAATGTCAACGAGGGCGGCATGCAATGGAAGAGCGACCTGCTGGGCTACGACGCCATCAGCGCCTACGGTTCTCCTTCCTACTATGCCCAGTGCATGTTCGCCCAATACCTGGGCGACAAGATCCTTCCGGTCACCGCTACCGGCATCCCGACCTTCACGGCCCAGGATGCGCAGGGCGGGGAACTGCCCCAGATCTACTACAGCGCCACGATGGACAGCGCGAGCGGCAAGATTTTCCTCAAGCTGGTCAACGCGGTGGGCAGCGAGCAGACGGTCAAGCTTGCATTCGACGGCAAGCGCCGGGTGCGCGATCTCAAGAAGATCGAACTCGCCGGCTCCGATCCGCTGGCGACCAACAGCATCGACGACCCGCAGGCCGTGGTGCCCGTGGAGTCGGTGGTGCGCCTCAAGAAGGGGGCCGTGACCCTCGCTCCCTATTCCGTCACCGTATTTGAATTCTGATTCCTATGCGTTTTCTCTGCAAGATGCTCCTCGCGGGCCTGCTCGCCGCCCTGGCGGCGGCCTGCTCGCCCCGTACGACGCTCTGTGTCAACCCGCTGACCTACACCGATATACCCGACAATGACGTAATCCGGGTTGGGGATGATTATTATATGGTCAGCACCACGATGTATTTCTGCCCGGGCGCGCCGGTGATGCACTCGCGCGACCTGGTGCACTGGCGCATCGTGGACTATATTTATGATTACCTGGAGGACGATGACGTCTATAATCTCCGCAACGGGGCCAACGCCTACGGCAAGGGCCAGTGGGCCACCACGCTCCGCTACGAGAACGGCCGTTTCTGGGCCCTGTTCATCGCCAACGACCAGCGCAAAACCTACATCTACTCGACCCCGGAGATCGGGCAGAAATGGACGCGGCAGGTGATCGACCGGCCCTTCCACGACGCCTCGCTGCTCTTCGAGGACGGCCGGGTCTATGTGGTCTGGGGCAACGGGGACATCCGCATCACGGAGCTCGAGAGCGATCTGTCCGGGGTCAAGCCGGGCGGGGTGGACCAGCTCCTTTTCTCCAGCCCGCGCGAAGGCTACAGCCTGCGGGCGGAAGGCGCCCACATCTACCACATCGGAGATTGGTACTACGTCCTTGTGATCGACTGGCCCGCCGGCGGAGTGCGCACCGAGACCTGCTGGCGCAGCAGTACCCTGCTGGGCGAATATGAGCCCAGGACCATTCTGCAGGGCCGTTTCGACGGCCGCCAGGACGGCGTGGCGCAGGGCGCCATCGTGCAGACCGGGCGGGGCGACTGGTACGCCGTGATGTTCCAGGACCACGGGGCCGTGGGCCGCATCCCGACCCTGCAGCCCGTTACCTGGGCGGACGGCTGGCCCATCCTGGGAGCGGAGGGCGTGCCCGTCAAGGAGTTCGCGGTCAAACTGGCTCCCGACGGAGAAGACTATGTCTGGGCTTCGGACGAATTCGACTCCGACCAGCTCCAGCTCGTCTGGCAGTGGAACCACAAACCGCTGGACGGCTGCTGGTCGCTCAGCGAGCGTCCCGGCTGGCTGCGCCTCACCACGGGCCAGCTCGCCACCGGCCTCCCCGATGCGCGCAACACCCTGACCCAGCGCACCTTCGGCCCGCAGTGCACCAGCGAAGTCCTGCTGGACGGCTCCGGCCTGAAAGTCGGCGATTTCGCGGGCCTGAGCGCCTTCCAGAGCTGCCGCGCCGACATCGGCCTGCGCCGCACCGAAGCCGGGCTTGAACTCTATGCCATTCAGGAAACCCCGCAGCGCGGACCCGGGCGGACCACCACCCGCGTGACCCGCGAACTGCTCTGCGAGAAGGCCATCAAGGAGACGGTCCGGCTGCAGATCCGCTACGACTTCGACAAGGACCAGGCCTGGCTGGGTTATTGCTGGGGCGAGGTAGGACCGGCTTTAGGCGACTCCGGCGGGATGATGCTCGGCTGGGTCGAACTCCCTGAGCCCCTGCAGATGCGCTACACCCTGGACTATTTCACCGGCTACCGCAGCGCCTTGTATTGCTACGCCACGCAGGAACTGGGCGGCCACGCCGACTTCGACTGGTTCCGCCAGAAATGACACCACCCACGATTGATCATATGAAAAAAATCTTACTCACCCTATTGGCCGGCTTCTCCGCCCTGTCCGCGATGGCGCAGGAGGGGGCCGTGTCCGTGCAGTTCTACACGCCTTCCGTCGTCCGCATCGTCAAGGGCGGAGCGGCTCCGGAGCACAGTTTCGCCGTGACGGCCGCCCCGCAGGCGGTGCGCGTCAAGACCGTTGCCACGAAGGCCGGCACGACTTATACCAGCTCCGCGCTCAAGGTCAGCGTGGGCCGCGACGGCTCGGTTCAGTTTTATTCCCCGAAGGGCAAACTCCTGCTCAAGGAGGGCGCCTGGGGCCTCGAGACCCGTGCCGAGGGCTTCGACAAGGGCGCGAAAATCGTGCGCCAGACCTTTCTGCCGGAGGCGGACGAGCCGTTCTACGGGCTCGGCATCCTGCAGGACGGCAACCTCTCGCTGCGGGGCAAGACGCGCCGGATGATCCAGGGCAATACCGAGGACTTCGTCCCCATCGTGCAGTCCGTCAAGGGCTACGGCATTTTTTGGGACAATCCTTCCCCGACGGTTTTCCGCGATGACGCGGACGGTATGCTGTTCGAGTCCGAGGTGGGGGAGGTCGTGGACTACTACTTCATCTGGGGTGGGAATGCCGACGGCGTCATCGCGGGCATCCGCGCTCTCACGGGCCACGTCCCGATGGTCCCGCTGTGGAGCTACGGTTTCATACAGAGCCGGGAACGCTACAAGAGCAGCCGCGAGCTGCTGGAGGTGCTGCGGGGCTACCGTTCGCGCGGCGTCCCCATCGACTGCGTCATCCAGGATTGGCAGTACTGGGGCAATAATTATCAGTGGAACGCGATGGAGTTCCTCAATGACGACTTCCGCGACGCCCAGGCGATGATCGACGAGGTGCACGAGCGGAATGCCCGCCTGATGATTTCCATCTGGGCCTCTTTCGGCCCGATGACCAAGCCTTTCCGCGAACTGGACGAGAAGGGCCTGCTCTTCGACTTCGCCACCTGGCCCCAGTCGGGCCTTCCCGATTGGCCGCCCCGCATGGACTATCCTTCGGGCGTGAAGCCCTACAACCCTTATTCGCAGGAGGCCCGCGACATCTATTGGAAGCACCTGATGCGCCTCGAGCAGATGGGCATCGACGCTTGGTGGATGGACTCCACCGAGCCGGACCACAACGACTTCAAGGAGAGCGACCTGGATGTGGAAACGGGCATGGGCTCCTTCCGCCGGGTCCGGAACGCTTTCCCGATCGTGTCGGTCGAGGGCGTGGCGGACAATCAGAAGAAGGTATCCCCCCGCCGCGTGATGATCCTCACGCGCTCGGCTTATGCCGGCCAGCAGCGCACGGGCGCCAATACCTGGAGCGGGGACGTGAACTCCTCCTGGAGCGTGCTCCGCGCCCAGATCCCTGCCGGCCTGGGCTTCGCCCTGACGGGCAATCCCAACTTCAATACCGACTGCGGCGGCTTCTTCCCGGGGGGCTACAACCGCCGGGGCGCCCCCGCCACCTGTTCGACGAACCCCTTGTTCCAGGAACTCTATGTGCGCTGGCTGCAGTACGGGGCCTTCAGCCCGATGATGCGCAGCCACGGGGAGACCTCCCGCCGCGAAATCTGGGAGTTCGGGAATCCGGGAGAGCCGGTCTATGACGCCATCGCCTCGACCATCCGCCTGCGCTACTCGCTACTTCCGTACATCTACGGCGTCGCCCACGAGGTGAGCGCCTCCGACGGCACCTTCCAGCGGGCGCTGGTGATGGATTTCCCCGCCGACAAGGCGGTCTGGGAGCGCGGGGACGAGTTCCTCTTCGGACGTTCGCTGCTGGTCGCCCCCGTCCTGCACGCCCAGTACACCCCGGAGCGCACGACCTTCGACACCACGCCGGTGGACTTCACTCCCGAGCGCAGTACGGAGGTCTATCTCCCGCAGGGCTGCGACTGGTATGACTTCTGGACGGGCGAGCGCCTGAGGGGCGGACAGACGATCACGCGCCCGACGCACCTCGACACCGTGCCGCTTTACGCTCGCGCCGGAGCGATCATTCCCATCGGCCCGGATGTGCAATTTACCTCCGAGAAGCCCTGGGACAACCTGGAAATCCGCGTTTTCCCGGGCGCGGACGGCCGCTTCGTCCTGTATGAAGATGAGGGTGATACCTATGCTTATGAGCAGGGCGCCTGCTCCGAGATCGTATTCAGCCTCCGGGGTGGCACGCTCACGATCGGCGCCCGCCGGGGATCGTTCCCGGGGATGCTCGCCGTCCGCCGTTTCCGTGTGGTCACCCCCGACGGGAAGGTGCGGGAAGTCGCTTATGACGGCTCCGCGCAGAAGGTCCGTTTGTGATGAATCCCGCCCTGCCGATACAAATATTTGATGGATTCGGGAGAAAATGCTATCTTTACACGATATGAAAACTGCTAAATTTATTCTGCTGGCGCTTTGCGCCGTGCTGGCCGCTTCCTGTTACAAGGAACAGGGTGACCGTTTCTTCAAATTGACCAATAAATCCGGAATGGAAGTGACCGTCACCAACTACGGCGGCCG
>JAEEVG010000096.1 GCA_016290835.1 Bacteroidales bacterium
CACCAAATACCTCGGCTCCGGCTTCGTGCTCAAGCGTTCCGTCTCCGTGCAGCGCGCCCAGGAGGAATACGAGCGCTCGCAGCAGGCCGTAAGTGACTGCAAGTCAAGGATACAACCAATATGAACCGTTGTTTGTCCACCCTGCTGATGGGCTGCTTGCTGATATGCGCCTGCACGTCCCGACCCGCCCGCCCCGTCCCCGTCCCGCCGGAAGAGATCCGCACCGGGGGCGAACTCGCCACCCGGCTCGACCGCAATTTCGATCGTATCGAGGACGATATGTACCGTCCCGACTCCGTCTTCCATTCCCGTCTCTGGGAAAGCTGGCCGGGCGATGCCCAGGGCCGCATCGTGCTGGCCCTCGTCTGCGATGCCCGCGCGAGCGGGCGCGAACCGCTCTACCTGAAGACCATCCTCGACCACTATCCGCAGTTTATGAATGCGCAGGGCTACTTCGGCCCGGAATACGACGGCGTGCTCAATGAGCAGCAGCTCTCCGGCAACGGCTGGGTGCTGCGCGGCCTGTGCGAGTACTACGAGTGGACGGGCGACCCGGTGGCCCTGGAGCGCATCCGCGTCATCGTGAACGGCCTCTTCTTGCACGGCAAGGGCCTGTTCAAGGACTATCCCATCGATCCGGCGAGCCGGCGCAAGAACCTCGGCGACGCCATCGGGGAAATCGTCTACAACGACGCGCAGTGGATCCTCTCCTCGGACATCGGCTGCGTGTTCATCGGGATGGAGGGCCTCATCCACGCTTACAAACTGATCGGCGGGGAGGAGTTGAAAGAGCTCATCGACGAGCTGATCACCCGCTTCCTGGAGGTGGACCTGGTGGGCATCCGCGCCCAGACCCACGCCTCGCTGACCGCCTGCCGCGGCCTGATCCGCTATGCCGAGATCACCGGCGACGAGTCCTACATCCCCGAGGTGCAGAAGCGCTGGGAACTCTACAACCAGTTCGGCATGACGGCCGGCTTCCAGAACTATAACTGGTTCTGCCGCTACGACACTTGGTCCGAGCCCTGCGCGGTCGTGGATTCCTATATGGTGGCCGTGCAGCTCTGGCAGCACACCGGCGACCCGAAATACCTCGACCAGGCCGAGCTGATCTACTATAACGGTCTCTGCCACACCCAGCGGGACAACGGCGGCTTCGGCTGCGACTTCTGTCCTTCGGAGCATACCGGCCGCACGGATCTCGCCGTGCGTACCGACGAGGCGTCCTGGTGCTGCACGATGCGCGGGGCGGAGGGCCTCGCCAGCGCGGCCTCCTACGCCTTCTTCCGTTCCGGCCGGGATCTGGTCGTACCCTTCTACCGCGACTGCAGCCTGGAGCTGGATGGCTTCCGCCTGACCGAGCAGAGTAATTATCCCTTCGATCCGGCCGCGGGCGAGGTCCGCTTCACGGTGGAACAGGCCTCCGGCGCCGTGCGTGCCCTGTGCCTGCGTCAGCCTTACGGCGCCCAGGATCTCCGGCTGGAGATCAACGGTGAGGAGCAGCCCGCCGTCTTCGAGGGCGGATTCCTGCGCATCGCGCGCCCGTTCCGGGCAGGCGACCGCGTGCGGCTGACGTTCCGCCTGGCCTCTGAGGACCTCACGGACGAAGCAGGCGGGACCCGCCACCTGGTCGGTCCGCTGCTATACGGTACCGAAGGGGAAGGTCCCGCCACGCCGGTCTATCACCTGCTGGACCCGAAAGTCAATCGGGCGAGCGCTTACTCCAAAGTCATTATCCGCTGAGGCCTACTGCGTGATGACGCTGCGGGCGGCGCGGTCCGGGTCGTTCTGAACCGAGCAGACATCGTCGAGGATCATCACCTCGCCGTTCTCCGGGGTGTACTGCGGCCATTCGGGCAGGGCGGCGCAGTTCGGGTTGCCCGTGCGCATGAAGGCGAGCAGCGCGTCGGACATCTTGTCCGAGAGGGCGCGCGGCCGGCTGCCGCCGCCGGTGTGGGTCAGCATCACGTCGGTGTTGTGCAGCCAGAAGCAGATATCCAGGCAGTGGAAGGCGCGCATGCGGCCGTCGAACAGGGGCGGCTGCCACTGGAACCAGGCCACATAGACCGGGGCGCCCTGCTTGTACTTGGTGTCGGCGGAGCGGACCACATTGGTGCGGGTGGCCAGGAGCATCGACCAGATCTCGATCGGACGCTTGTCCGGGAACTGCTTGGCGTAGGCCTCCACGATCTCACGGGTGCGCTCGCCGTAGCGGCCGCTCAAGCGCTCCACCACGCCGTCGAAGGTAATGTTCTCCAGTTCGGGCTGGGTGCGGTCGGGGTTGCTCTCGTCCAGGGTGGTGCAGTAGAGGATGGGGATGTTGGGCAGACTCTCGTCGGCGGGGTCGAAGAAGGTACCCGCCGGGATGTCCACGCCGTCGCCCACGGGGCTGAAGCCGGCGCGGCCGCCGGGGACCGGGGCGCGGAAGCTGCGGGCCGCGCGGTTGGCCAGCGCGTAATACTCCTCCCAGGGCATCTGCTGGAGTTTGTCGATCTGCGAAGGCCTCAGGCCCGCTTCCTTGAGGATATGGGCGCCGAGGGCCTCGGCATTGGCCTTGTTGGCGGCCGAGATGGCGTTGCCGCTGAGGGCGACGCCCTTGTGGACGAGCCCCTTGGCGGCCGGCATCGTGGCGATGACGCTGACCTTGCCGCCGCCGCCGGACTGGCCGATGATGGTCACGTTGCCCGGGTCGCCGCCGAAGTTCGCGATGTTGTCGTGGATCCACTGCAGCGCGGCCACGATGTCGAGCATGCCGACGTTGCCGGAATGGCGGTATTTCTCGCCGCCCACTGCGGCGAAGTCGCTGAAGCCGAAGGAGTTGAGGCGGTGGTTGACGGAGCAGCAGACCACGTCGCCGTAGCGGGCGAGGTTCTCGCCGCCGTAGCCGTCCTGCTCGATGGCGTTGCCGCTGGAATAGCCGCCGCCGTGCAGCCACACGAGTACCGGCCGCTTGCCTTCGTCGAGGGCGGGGGTCCAGACGTTGAGGCGCAGGCAGTCTTCGCCGATCAGGTCGTAGTTCCAGTGGTCCACGAAACCGGCATAGGACTCGGGCTCACGGTTATACCCGACCACCTGCGGGGCGGACTCGCCGTAGAGCAGCGCAGGACGGACGTAGTCCCAGCTCTGGGGCGGTTTCGGGGGCATGAAGCGGTTCTCCCCGGCAGTGCTCTCACCGTAGGGGATGCCCCGGAACTGGTAGATGCCGTCCAGGATGAAGCCGCGCACGCGGCCGTACTGGGTGTTCGCTACGGCGATGTCCTCGCCGATGAAGAGACGCTGTCCGTCCTCGGTCTTGCCGGACGGATTGCCGCAGGCGCAGAGCAGCGCCGAAGCGGCCAGAAGCAGGATGGAGATTTTTTTCATATCGCAAGGGGGATGGTTTCCATACAAAAATACACAAATAATCCGTATCTTTGTATGACAAGCGCTTATCAAAATGAAGATTCCCGATATCACCATCGCCGTCGACGGTTTTTCCTCCACCGGCAAGAGCACCCTGGCGCGCCTGATCGCGCAGCGTTTTGATTTCCTGTATCTTGACTCCGGCGCGATGTACCGCGGCGTGACCCTCTTCGCGCAGGAGCAGGGCCTGATCTCCCCGGACAACGTGATCGATCCCGCGCTCGAGGCCGCCCTCGAGGGCCTGGACCTGCATTTCGCGCAGGGGACCGTGCTCTATATGGGCGAGCGCAACATCGAGAAGCAGATCCGCTCGATGGAGGTTTCCGCGCAGGTGAGCCCGATTGCCGCCGTTCCTTATGTGCGGCGCTATGTGGACCGCCGGTTGCACGAGTTCTCCGCCGCCGGGCGCGTGGTGATGGACGGCCGCGACATCGGCACCACCGTCTTCCCGAACGCCGAGATCAAGGTCTTCATGACCGCCCGTCCGGAGGTGCGCGCCCAGCGCCGCTTCGACGAGCTGGCCGGCAAGGGGGAGAACCCCGTCTTCGAAGAGGTCCTGAAGAACCTCGAGGAGCGCGACTACATCGACTCCCACCGCGAGACCTCCCCGCTGCGCCGCGCCGAGGATGCTTTCGTGCTGGATAATTCCGAGATGGGCCTCACCGATGAGGTCGCCTGGGCGGAAGGCCTGATCCGGGGGAAATTCCTGTTGCTGGACGCGCCGGATGCCCCGGCCAACGACTGATCCGCGCGATGCAGGTCGAGATCGACACCCATTCCGGTTTCTGCGGCGGCGTGATCCGCGCCATCGGGACGGCCGAGGCGTTCCTGGACGCCGGGACGGGCCGTCTCTATTCGCTCGGCGCCATCGTTCACAACGAAGAAGAACTCTCCCGGCTCGAAGGCCGCGGTCTCCGTACCGTCGGCAAGGACGCGCTGGGCACGCCGGCCGGTCCGGGGGCGGGGGAGACCGTGCTCATCCGCGCCCACGGCGAGCCACCGCAGGTTTATGCCCGGCTGCAGGCGCTGGGGCTCCGGGTGATCGACTGCACCTGCCCCGTGGTGCTCGGCCTCCAGCAGAAGATTC
>JAEEVG010000044.1 GCA_016290835.1 Bacteroidales bacterium
CTTCATGTCGATGTGGGACATCGGCGTGATCACCACGGCCGTGCCGCAACCGCCCGCCTCGGAGAACTCCGCGAGCTCCTCCAGGGGAACGGGGCGCTTCTCGACGGTCATCCCGAAATCAGCAGCGCATTCCTGCAGCGTCAGGTTTGTAATCGAGGGCAAAACCGAGTCTGAAAGCGGGGTGACATATTTGTTTCCATCCCTGATTCCGAAGAAGTTGGACGATCCGAACTCATCCACGTACTCGCGGGTCGCCGAATTGAGGTACAACAACTCCGCGTAGCCCTGTTCGTGGGCGATTTTGTAGGGCACGAAGGTGCCGGCGTAGTTCGCGCTGAGCTTGTAGCTGCCCGTGCCCTTGGGAGCCGCCCGGTCGAAATCTCCCGGGATCACCGCCGCCGCGCTGCGCAGGTGGGCCCCATAATAGGAACCGGCCGGCGCGCACATCACGGCCAGGGTCACCTCCGGATACGGAACCAGCTGCATCTGCGGATGCGGAGCGAAGAGCAGCGGCCGCAGGTACATCGAAGCCTGATGCCCGTAGGGCGGCAGGAACTCCAGGTTGTGCTTGACGCAGAGTTCGCACATCCGGATGAACATCTCCTCAGAGGGCGCCGGAAGGCCCAGGAAACGGGCCGAACGGGCCATGCGGGCGGCATTCTTGTCCGGGCGGAACATCACGATCGAGCCGTCCTTCTGGTGGAAAGCCTTCAGTCCCTCGAAGCAGGAGATCGCATAATGGAGGCCCTGCATAAACGGGTCGATGGTAAAGGAGAAAGTCTCCGTCAATTCGATATCCGACCAGGCGCCATCGCGGTAATGCGCCAGGACGACGGTCCGGGTACGGTAGGCATCGAAGCCCAAAGAATCCCAATCAATCTGTGCCATAATTATTTCTTATAATTCGGTTTTTCATATGTGTGCAGCCACCCAATCGCCCACTTCAGAGGTGCTCCGCGCAGGTCCGGAAGCGGCCAAATCTTCGGTGACAAAATTGTTTTCAATACTGAGAGCCACCGCTTTACGAATTGCGGCTCCTTCCTCCATCAGACCGAAGGCATATTCGAACATCATCGCGGCCGAAAGGATGGTCGCGAGGGGGTTCGCGATGTTTTTGCCAGCTGCCTGCGGATAGGATCCGTGGATGGGTTCGTACACCCCGGTCTTCTCGCCGATGGAGGCGGAGGCCAGCAGACCCATCGATCCGGACACCACGCTCGCCTCGTCGGTGAGGATGTCGCCGAAGGTATTCTCGGTCACGATCACATCGAAAAACTTCGGTCCCGTGATGAGCTTCATCGCGGCGTTGTCCACGAACATATAGTCCGTCTGGACCTCCGGGTATTGCGGGGCCATCTCCTGGGCCACCTGGCGCCACAGGCGCGAGGACTCCAGCACGTTGGCTTTGTCCACCACGGTCAGGTGCTTGCGCCGGCGCATCGCGAAGGAGAAAGCCTGCTTGAGGATGCGCTCGATCTCATAGCGGTGGTAGATGTTGGTATCGTAGGCGGTGTCGCCCCCGTCCAGCCGGCCCTTTTCGCCGAAATACATGCCGCCGGTCAGTTCGCGGATGCAGAGGAAATCCGCCCCGTCCACGAGTTCCTCCTTGAGCGGAGACTTGTGGACCAGGGACTTGAAGGTCTCCACCGGGCGGAGGTTGGCGTAAAGCCCGAGCTGCTTGCGCATCGCCAGCAGGCCCTGCTCCGGGCGCACCTTGGCGGTGGGATCGTTGTCGTACTTGGGATCGCCCACGGCGCCGAACAGCACGGCGTCGCACGCCAGGCAGGTCTGGTAGGTCACATCCGGGAAAGCGTCGCCGAAACGATCGATGGCGCAGGCGCCCGCATACGCGAAATGATAGGACACCTCGTGTCCGAACTTGCGGCAGACGGCGTCCACGGCCTTGACGGCCTGGCCGACCACTTCGGGGCCGATGCCGTCCCCGGGGAGAAGGGCTATATTCAGTTTCATTTCAGTTGATTTAAATCCATGTTTTCGATGATATTGAGCATCTTGACCGTGGCCTTGATGGCGGCCTCCGTCTGGTCGGAGTCGATGCCGCGGGTCTTGAACTCATAGTCGCCCTTCTTCCAGGCGATGCTCGCCGACACGAGGGCGTCGGTCTTGCCGCCCGGCGGGATCGTGACCTGGTAGTCGGTCAGGACCGGGTGCGTCTTGCCGAGCTTCTCGTAGATGACCCAGAGGGCCTTCATGAAGGCGTCGTACTGGCCGTCGCCGGGGGCTGCGGCCTCATATTCCTCGCCGTGAATGCTCACCTTCACCACGGCCACGGGACGCATCCCGCGGGCCAGCTGGAGCGAGTAATTCACGATGTGGATATTGTCCTGCGAAGGATTGTGGGAGGTCTTGAGCACGTCCGCGATGATGAAGGGCAGGTCCTCGGCGGCCAGCGCCTCCTTCTTGTCGCCCAGTTCGACCACGCGCTGGGTCACGAGTTTGACCTGATCCGGTGTGAGCCGGATGCCCAGCTTGTCGAGGTTCATCACGATATTGGCCTTGCCGCTCATCTTGCCGAGGGCATAGCTGCGCGTACGTCCGAAACGCTGCGGCAGCAGCGGATTGGCATAGAGGCCGGCCTTGGTGTCGCCGTCGGCGTGCACCCCGCTGCTCTGCGTGAAGACGTTCTCCCCCACCACCGGCTCGTTGTCGGGGATGCGGATGCCGGAGATGCTCTCCACGTATTTGCAGACGTGCGTCAGCTTGGTCTCATCCACGCCCACGGCGCAGCCCAGATGGTCCTGGAGCGCCGCCACGACCCCCGCCAGGGGGGCATTGCCGCTGCGCTCGCCCAGTCCGTTGACGGTCACATGCACGCCGCTCACACCGGCCCGCGCAGCCGCGAGGGTGTTGGCGATGGCCAGACCATAGTCGTTGTGCCCGTGGTAGTCGAAGCGCATATGGGGGAAGTGCTCCCGCATCCGGGTGATGTACGACTCCACCAGCCAGGGATTGAGCACCCCGAGGGTGTCGGGCAGCATCACGCGCTGCACCGGCTGGAAACGGAGCTGATCCAGCAGATTGAAGACATAGTCCGGCGAATCGGCCATCCCGTTCGACCAGTCCTCGAGATACAGGTTGACGACCATCCCGCGCACGCTTGCGTGCCCGATCACGCGGATGATGTCGGCGGCGTGCTGTTCGGGCGTCTTGCCGAGCTGTCCCACCAGGTGCCGCAGGGAGCCCTTGGCCAGGATGTTCACCACCCGGCCGCCGGCGTCCGCGATCCAGTCCACGGACACGCCGTCATCCACGAATCCCAGCGCCTCGATCCGGTCCAGGCAGCCGGCGGCCGCGGCCCAGGTACAAATGCGCCGGAAGGCCTCCGACTCTCCCTTGGACACGCGGGCTGAAGCCACCTCCAGGCGGTCCACCTTCAACTCCTCCACGAGCAGCTGGGCGATCGCCAGTTTCTCGTCCGCGTTGAACGAGACACCCGCGGTCTGCTCGCCGTCGCGCAGGGTGGTATCGAGGATTTCTATCCTATTTCCTTTCGCGTTCAAAAGCTTCTATCTTGTCTTTCTGCTCCAGCAGATAGTCGATATCGTCCAGAGCGTGGGTTAAACAATATTTCTTGTAGGCATTGAGCTCGAAGCGTTCGCTGCGGCCCGTCGCGAGGTTGGTCACCGTCTGGGCGGGCACGTCCACGCGAACCTTCATCGCCGGATTCTCGCGAATGCTCGCGAAAAGCTCGGCGAGGAACTCCTCCGAGACCACCACCGGCAGCACGAAGTTGTTGAGTTCGTTGTTCTTGTGGATGTCGGCGAAGAAACTGGAGATCACCACGCGGAAGCCCGCGCCGGCAATCGCCCAGGCGGCGTGCTCACGGCTGGAGCCGGAGCCGAAATTCTTGCCGGCCACCAGGATGCAGCCGCCGTAGCGGGGATCGTTCAGCACGAAATCCGGGCGGGGATGCCCTTCTGCATCGTAGCGCCAGTCGCGGAACAGGTTGTCGCCGAAGAACTTCTCGTCGCGGGTCGTGGCTTTCAGGAAGCGGGCCGGGATGATCTGGTCCGTGTCCACGTTCTCCAGCGGAAGGGGCACGCAAGTGCTCTCGATGATGTCGAATTTCTGTTTCATAATAGCGTACGGGGATCGGTAACAACGCCCGTCACGGCCGCCGCGGCCGCGGTGAGCGGGCTGGCGAGCAAGGTGCGGGAACCCGGGCCCTGACGGCCCTCGAAATTGCGGTTGCTGGTCGAGACGGCGTACTTCCCTGCGGGAATCTTGTCGTCGTTCATCGCCAGGCAGGCGGAACAGCCGGGCTGCCGGACCTCGAAGCCCGCATCGGCGAGCACGCGGTCCAGGCCCTCCTCCTCGATCTGGCGCTTCACGGCCCAGGAGCCGGGCACCAGCCAGGCGGTCACGCCGGCGGCTTTGCGACGGCCCTTCACCAGCGAGGCGAAGGCCCGGAAATCCTCGATGCGCCCGTTGGTACAGGCCCCGAGGAAGACATAGTCCACGGGATGTCCGAGCAATTTCTGCCCGGCGGTAAATCCCATATAATCAAGCGCTTTCTGCGCGGCATCTGCAGGAATACTTCCATCTACGGGCATCCCCATCCCGGGGTTGGTCCCGTAGGTGATCATCGGACGGATGTCTGCCGCATCGAAGACCACTTCGCGGTCGAACACCGCATCTTCGCCGCTGCAGAGCGTACGCCACTGAGCGACGGCGCGGTCCCACTCCGCTCCCTTGGGCGCGTACTCGCGGCCCTTGAGATACGCGAAAGTCTTCTCGTCCGGCGCGACGAATCCGCCCCGCGCGCCCATCTCGATGGACAGGTTGCAGAGCGTCAGGCGACCCTCCATCGAGAGCGCGCGCACGGCGCTGCCGCGGTATTCCACGAAATAGCCGGTGGCTCCGCTCGTGGTGAGCTTCATCATCAGGTAGAGCGCCACGTCCTTGGCGGTCACGCCGGGCGCGAGCTCACCCTCGATGCGGATGCTCATCGACTTGGGCTTCTGCTGCAGGATGCACTGGGAAGCCAGCACCATCTCCACCTCGCTCGTGCCGATGCCGAAAGCCACGGCTCCCACGGCTCCGTGGGTGGACGTGTGGGAATCCCCGCAGACAATGGTCATCCCCGGCAGGGAAAGACCTTTCTCCGGGCCCACCACATGGATGATCCCGTTGTCCGGGCTCATCATCCCGTAGTGCGTCAGGCCGAACTCGGCGGCATTGCGCGCCAGCGCGTCCACCTGGGCCTTCGACACGGGATCCTCGATGGGCTTGTCCTGGTCGTGGGTCGGGGTGTTGTGGTCCGGCATGCAGAAAATCTGTGCCGGGCGCAGGCAGCGGATCCCCCGCTCGCGCAGGCCGTCGAACGCCTGCGGGCTGGTGACCTCGTGGCAGTAGAGCCGGTCGATGTAGAGCTGCGTGGGCCCGTCTTCGATCAGCGAGACCACGTGGGCATCCCAGATTTTGTCGAAGAGCGTATTCATCAGTGCTGGAATTTGTTAATACAATCAATATAGGCCTCCACCGAACCGGTCACGATGTCAGTATTGGCGCCGAAGCCGTAGTACACGTGCCCGTCGTGCTCCACCTGCATATGCACCTTCGCCACGTCGTCAGAGCCCTTGGTGATATTCTGGATCGTGAACTCCTTGATCACCATCGTGCGCTTGATGATGGACTTCAGGGCATTGATGGCGGCGTCCACCGGACCGTTGCCGTGGGCAGCGCCCTCGAACTTCTCGCCGGCGATGTCCAGGCCGATGCTCGCGACCGGGCGCAGGCCCTTTCCGCTCGTGACCTGGAGGTAGTCCAGCTTGATGTGGGCCACTTCCGCCCGTTCGGCGCCGGCCAGCACGAGCAGGTCGTCGTCGTTGATCTGCTTCTTCTTGTCGGCCAGCTTGAGGAACTCCTGGTAGAAGGCGTCCAGTTTCTCGTCGGAGAGTTTGATGCCCAGGGTTTCCAGGCGGAAACGCAGGGCCGCGTGGCCGCTGCGGGCCGTCAGGACGATGTTGTTGTCGTCCAGGCCGATATCCTTCGGGTCGATGATCTCGTAGGTACTCACCTCCTTCAGCACGCCGTCCTGGTGGATACCGGACGAGTGCGCGAAGGCGTTGCGGCCCACGATGGCCTTGTTGGCCTGCACGGGCATGTTCATCAGGCTGGAAACCATCCGGCTAACGGGATAGATGCGCGTGGTGTTGATATTGGTCATCAGGGGGATGTCGGAGTGGCTCTTGAGGATCATCGCGATCTCCTCGAGCGCGGTGTTGCCCGCACGCTCCCCTACGCCGTTGATCGTGACCTCGCACTGGCGGGCGCCCGCCAGCAGGCCGGCCATCGTATTGGCCGTGGCCATGCCGAGGTCGTTGTGGCAGTGCGTGGAGATGATGGCCTTGTCGATGCCGTCCACGTGCTCCACCAGGTACTTGATCTTGGCCGAATACTCCGCGGGCAGACAGTAGCCCGTGGTATCGGGGATATTGACCACCGTGGCCCCGGCCTTGATCACGGCCTCGATCACCTGCGCCAGGTAGGCGTTGTCCGTGCGCCCGGCGTCCTCGGCGTAGAACTCCACATCCTCGACGAACTGCTTGGCGTACTTGACCGCGCGCACCGCCCGCTCCAGGATCTCCTCCCGCGTGGAGTTGAACTTGTAGCGGATGTGCGAATCGGAGGTGCCGATACCGGTGTGGATGCGCTTGTGCTTGGCGTACTGGAGCGCCTCCACGGCCACGTCGATGTCCTTCTGGACCGCCCGCGTGAGCGCGCAGATGGTCGGCCAGGTCACGGCCTTGGAGATCTCCACCACGGAGTTGAAATCCCCGGGGCTCGAGACCGGGAAACCGGCCTCGATCACATCCACGCCGAGCTCTTCCAGCGCCTTCGCCACCTGGATCTTCTCCACGGTGTTCAGTTGGCAGCCGGGCACTTGCTCGCCGTCGCGCAGGGTGGTATCGAAAATATAAATCCGCTTGTTGTCCATCGGGAGGGCTTATTTATTCTCGGGACGCAGTTCGCGGACGGCGGCGCCGGTGCGCCAGAGTTCGCTCTCGCGCATCGCCTTCAGCTCCTTCTCCAGCCCCTCACGGTAATCCGGTTTGGAGTTGGCGTCGATCGAACGCTGGGCCTCGTTGCCGCAGGCGACCTCGTTGTAGAGCTTCTCGAACACGGGCTTGGTGGCATCGTGGAACGGGCCCATCCAGTCCAGCGCACCGCGCTGGGCGGTGGTGGAGCAGTTGGCGTACATCCAATCCATACCTTTCTCCGCGAAGAGCGGCATCAGCGACTGGGTCAGCTCCTCGACGGTCTCATTGAAGGCCTCGGAGGGGGTATGGCCGTGCTCGCGCAGGGTCTCGTACTGCGCCAGCAGCAGGCCCTGGATGGCGCCCATCAGGGTGCCGCGCTCGCCGGTGAGGTCAGAATAGACCTCGCGCTTGAAGTCGGTCTCGAAGAGGTAGCCCGAGCCGATGGCAATGCCGAGGGCGAGAGTGCGCTCGAGGGCGCGGCCCGTAGCGTCCTGGTACACGGCGAAGGAAGAATTGATGCCGCGGCCCTGCAGGAAGAGCCGGCGCACGGAGGTGCCGGAGCCCTTCGGGGCCACCATCACCACGTCCACGTCCTTCGGCGGGACGATGCCGGTGCGGTCGTTGAAGGTGATGCCGAAGCCGTGGGAGAAATACAGGGCCTTGCCGGGGGTCAGGTGCTTCTTGACCACGGGCCACTGCTCGATCTGGGCGGCGTCGGAGAGGAGGTATTCGATGACGGTCGCCTTCTGGCAGGCTTCCTCGATGCTGAAGAGGGTCTTGCCGGGCACCCAGCCGTCGCCGACGGCCTTGTCGAAGGTCTTGCCGGCGCGCTGGCCCACGATCACGTTGATGCCATTGTCCTTGAGATTGAGGGCCTGTCCGGGGCCCTGGATACCGTAACCGATGATGGCCACGACCTCATCCTTGAGGACCTCGCGGGCCTTTTCTACCGGGAACTCATCGCGGGTGACGACATTCTCGATCACTCCGCCGAAATTCATCTTTGCCATAGTTGTTCTGTGTTTTATTGATTTCTTTTTTGCAAATATTCTTCAAGGATGCCGTGCTCCGCGGCGCTGGTCGCGCTGTCCGGGAAGCAGAAGGCGCGCACCACCTCGACCTTCTTCTCGATGAAGCCCACCACCTGCCGCGCGGCGTGCTCGGTGGTGATGGCCCGGAAGGTGAAATGGTGGATACCCGGGAACTCCGACGGGAACACCGTCAGGCTCTCGATATTGATGCCGCGGCGGGTGAAGATGTTGGAGATCGAACTCAACAGACCCACCTGATTCTCGGAATACACCGAGATGATATACATCTTGCTATTCTCCATCGCGATACCATTCTTCTTTGTTCAACAAGATCTCGTCCATCCGGTGTCCGCCGGGGACCATCGGATAGACCATCCCCGCCTCGCGCACGTGAGCGTCGAGCAGGAAAGGCTCCTGCGCCTCGAGCATCTCGCGCACCGCGTCCTCCAGCTCGGCGCGATCCTCCACGCAGCGGTAACGGATCCCGTAAGCCTTGGCGATCAGGGAATAATCGGGATTGAGCATCCTCGTCTGCGAGTAGCGCTTGCTGTAGAAGAGCTCCTGCCACTGCCGGACATTGCCCAGCCAGTTGTTGTTCAGGAGCACGATCTTGACCGCAGGGCCCTCCTGCATGATGGTGCCGAACTCCTGTATGGTCATCTGGATGCCGCCGTCGCCCACGAACACGCAAACCTGCCTGTCGGGTGCGCCGATCTTGGCGCCGATAGCGGCGGGCAGGCCGAAGCCCATCGTCCCCAGGCCGCCGGAAGAGATGAAACTGCGCGTCTGCGCGAAACGCGAATAGCGCGCACTCATCAGCTGGTTCTGTCCCACGTCGGTGACGACGATCGCCTCCCGGCGGGACAATTCCGCGACCCGCGAGACCACCTCGCCCATATTGATCGGACCCTCCGCGGGCCGGGTCTCGGGCCGGATCACCTTCTCCGTCTCCGCACGGTCGTAGCGACGCGCGAGGGACGCCCACTCATCGTGGAAAGAGAAACGGATGCGCTGCGTGAGCCGCTCCAGGACCTCGGCCGCATCACCCAGGATTCCCACGTCCACCGGGATGATCTTCCCAATCTCGGTGCGGTCCACGTCGATGTGGATGACCTTGGCGCGGGGCGCATAGGTCGAAGGATTTCCGGTCACGCGGTCGCTGAAACGCATACCCACCGCAATCAGCACGTCGCACTGCTGGGTCATCATATTCGAAGCGATGTTGCCGTGCATTCCGGCCATCCCGACGTAGTACGGGAAGTCGGACGGCAGGGCGCTCAGGCCCAGCATCGTGGAAGCCGCGGGGATGCCGCCCTTTTTGAGGAAGGCTTTCAGCTGCTCCTCGGCGTGCGAAAGCACGACGCCCTGGCCGAAGACCACGAAGGGGCGCTCCGCATCGTCGATCAGGCGCGCGGCCGCCTCCACGGTGGCCTCGTCGGCCGGCGCCGGGAGGGCGTAGGTCCGGATATGCGTGCAGCGCTGATAGGCCTCGAAATCACAGATTCCGACCTGCGCGTCGCGCGTGAAATCCAGCACCACGGGGCCGGGACGGCCGGTGGATGCGATATGGAAAGCCTTGGCGACGGCCTCCTGCACCTCCTCGGGCTTGCGGATCTGGAAGGTCCACTTATCGATCGGGCCGGTCATACCGACCACGTCGGTCTCCTGGAAGGCGTCGGTGCCCAGCATCGCGTTGCTCACCTGGCCGGTGATCACCACGACCGGGGTCGAATCCACCATGGCATCGGCCACGCCGGTGATCACGTTGGTGGCCCCCGGGCCGGAGGTCACGATCACCACACCGGGCCGTCCCGTCGCGCGGGCATAGCCCTGCGCAGCGTGGATCGCACCCTGCTCGTGGCGCACCAGCACGTGGCGCAGCCGGTCGGCATAGTCGTACATCTTGTCATAGACATTGAGAATCGAGCCGCCCGGATAGCCGAAGACGGTGTCCACGCCCTCACCGAGCAGGGACTCCATCAAAATTTCCGCTCCTGTCAATCTTCTTCCCATACGCACTAATCTTCTATGATCCGGACGGCACCCTTGTCCGCACTGCTGACCATCGCGGCGTAGGCCTTGAGGCTCTTGGAAACGATGCGCTCGCGCACGGGCGGCGTGTAAGCCTTGCGGCCCCGCGCCTCTTCCTCGCGGCGGCGCTGCGCGAACTCCTCAGCGGAGAGGCGCACGTCGATGCTGCGGGACGGGATGTCGATGGTGATGATGTCGCCGTCGCGCACCAAGGCGATCTCGCCGCCGGAAGCCGCTTCAGGCGATATGTGTCCGATGCTCAGGCCGGAGGTCCCGCCGCTGAAACGGCCGTCCGTCAGCAGGGCGCACTCCTTGCCCAGATGCATCGATTTGATATATGAAGTCGGATACAGCATCTCCTGCATCCCGGGGCCGCCCTTGGGGCCCTCGTAGGTGATGACGACCACGTCGCCGCTGCCGACCTTGCCCCCGAGGATGCCCTCGCAGGCCGCCTCCTGGGAGTCGAACACGCGGGCCGGGCCCTCGAAATGGAAGATGCTCTCGTCCACGCCGGCGGTCTTGATGATGCAGCCGTCGCGGGCGATGTTGCCGAAGAGTACGGCGAGGCCGCCGTCCCGGGTATAGGCGTGCGCGATGTCGCGGATGCAGCCCTTCTCCCGGTCAGTATCGAAGTCCTCGTAGTACATCTTCTGCGAGCCGAGCTCAATGTTGAAACGGCCGCAGGGGGCCGCGCGGAAGGTCTTGCGGGCCTCCTCCGTGCAGTTCGGCGAGAGGATGCACCAGCGGTCGATCTCCTCGGCGAGGGTCAGGCCGTCCACGCGCTTCAGGCCCGTGTCCACCAGGCCCGCCTTGGCGAGTTCAGCCATGATCGCGACGATGCCGCCGGCGCGGCTGACGTCCTGGATGTGGTACTTGGCGGTGTTCGGGGCCACCTTGCAGATGCAGGGCACCCGGCGCGACAGCGCGTCGATATCCGCCATCTTGAAATCGGCCCCGGCCTCGTTGGCCACGGCCAGCAGGTGCAGGACCGTGTTGGTGGAACCGCCCATCGCGATATCGAGGGTCATCGCGTTCAGGAAGGCTCCGCGGCTGACGATGCTGCGCGGCAGCACCGACTCGTCTCCGTCGCGGTAGTACTTGTAGGTATTCTCCACGATCTGGCGGGCCGCCTTGCGGAAAAGCTCCGTGCGCAGAGCGTGGGTGGCGAGGATGGTGCCGTTGCCCGGCAGGGCCAGTCCGATCGCTTCCGAGAGACAGTTCATCGAATTGGCGGTAAACATACCCGAGCAGCTGCCGCAGGTCGGGCAGGCGGCGGCCTCGATCCGGGCCACCTGCTCGTCGCTCACCGACGGATCCGCCGAGCGGACCATCGCATCGATCAGATCCAGCCGCTCCTCCCCCATCACGCCGGCCTCCATCGGGCCGCCGGACACGAAGATGGTCGGGATGTTGAGCCGCATCGCGGCCAGCATCATACCGGGCGTAATCTTGTCGCAATTGCTGATGCACACCAGGGCGTCCGCCTTGTGGGCATTGACCATATATTCGACGCTGTCGGCGATGATGTCGCGCGAAGGCAGCGAATACAGCATTCCGTCGTGCCCCATCGCAATGCCGTCGTCCACCGCGATCGTGTTGAACTCGGCCGCAAAGCAGCCCAGCTTCTCGATCTCGGCCTTGACGATCTGGCCCGCATCGTGAAGGTGCGTGTGGCCGGGGACGAACTGGGTGAAAGAATTGGCGATGGCGATCACGGGCTTGCCGAATTGCACGCGTTTCATGCCGTTGGCCATCCAGAGGGCACGGGCGCCGGCCATCCTGCGGCCCTCGAAGGTAATACTACTACGATACTTCATAATACAAGGGTACAATACCCCAATCTAACAATAGGCGAAATTCGGTCTTTTTTGCCGAAAAAGCAAGAGTTGGTGCAAAATATTTATAAAAAATTTGAAAAATTGCAAATAATTGCTTTACTTTGGGATGGATAACGCGTTAGTTAGTTTATGAAAATCCTCAAGTTCGGAGGTTCTTCGGTCGGTACTCCGGAGAGCATCCTCAAAGTCAAAGAGATCGTCAGCGCCCGCCCCGAAAGCACCATTGTGGTCGTGTCCGCCCTGTCCGGGGTCACGGACCAGCTGATTCGTGCTTCCCGCCTCTCCGCCGAAGGCGACACCGCCTTCCGCGACGAGATCGCCCTCATCCGCGCCCGGCACCGCGCCGTGTGCGAGGGCGTCGTGCCGGACGAGGAGCGGCGCAGTGCGCTGGAAGCAGGACTCGACGCCCTGCTGGACCAGTTGGAGCGCATCTGCGAAGGTATCTACCTCCTGCAGGTGCTCCCGCCCAAGACCGCCAATGAAGTGATGGGATTCGGTGAGCAGCTCTCCTCGCGCATCGTCGAAGCGGTACTCGACGGAGCCATGCGCTACGACGCCACGGACTTTGTCAAGACCCGTCGCCACGGGGTACTGGACATTGTGGACCAGGAGCTTAGCTACTCCCTGATCCGGGACGCCTTCCGCGACTGGAGCGCCTCCGGCCGGACGGCCGTGGTCCCCGGCTTCATCGCCTCCGACGCCGAAACCGGCGAGCGCACCACCCTCGGCCGCGGCGGCTCTGACTATACCGCCAGCCTGATCGCGGCGGCCCTCGAAGCCGAACAACTCGAGATCTGGACCGACGTGGACGGCTTCATGACCGCCGACCCGCGCATCATCAAGACCTCCTACGTCATCCCCGAGATGACCTATGAAGAGGCGATGGAGCTCTGCAACTTCGGCGCCAAGGTCATCTATCCGCCGACCCTCTACCCGGTCTGCGCCAAGGGCATTCCCATCCTCATCAAGAACACTTTCAATTTGAAAGCACCGGGCACCGTCGTAAAGAAAGACGTGACCCCCGGCGATACCTCCATCAAGGGCATTTCCTCGATCGACGACATCAGCCTGATCACCCTCTCGGGCACTTCGATGGTCGGCATCGTGGGCGTGGACAGCCGCATCTTCACGGCCCTCGCCCAGGCGCAGATCAGCGCCTTCCTCGTGAGTCAGTCGGCCTCCGAGACCGGCATCTCCATCGGCGTGAGCCGCGCGGACGCCCCCCGCGCCCGCCAAGTCCTCTCCGAGGCCTTCGAGCGCGAGATCACCAACGGGGCCATCAACCCCGTCGAGGTCCGCAGCGAACTCGCCGCCGTGGCCGTAATCGGCGAGAACATGAAGCAGCACGCCGGCATCGCCGGCAAACTCTTCACCACCCTGGGCCGCAACGGCATCAGCGTCATCGCCCTCGCCCAGGGTGCCGCCGAGTCCAACATCTCCTTCATCGTGGAGCGCCGGCAGTTGCGCAAGTCCCTGAATGTCATCCACGACAGCTTCTTCCTCTCTGAATACCAGGAGCTTAACCTCTTCCTCTGCGGCATCGGGACCGTGGGTGGACGCCTGCTGGGGCAGATCGCCCAGGAGCGCCAGCGCCTGATGCGCGAACGCGGGCTCAAAATCAATATCGTGGGCATCGCCCGCAGCACCTGCGCCGTCTTCGACCGCGGCGGGATCGACCTGTCCTGCTGGCAGCAGACCCTGCGCGAACAGGCCATCCCCACCGATCCCGAGCGCCTCAAGCAGGAGATCATCGGGATGAACATCTTCAACTCCGTGTTCGTGGACTGCACCGCCAGTCCGGAGGTCGCCGCCCTGTACGGAGACTTCTTCGACCACGGCATTTCCGTGGTGGCGGCCAACAAGATCGCCGCCTCCTCCGACTACGCCAACTACAGCCGCCTCAAGGATCTCGCCCGCAAGCGGGGCGTCAAATGGCTCTTCGAGACCAACGTCGGCGCGGGCCTGCCCATCATCGGCACCATCAACGACCTGCGCAACTCCGGCGACCGCATCCTCAAGATGGAAGCCGTCCTGAGCGGCACCCTCAACTTCATCTTCAACACCCTCTCCGCCGACATCCCCTTCAGCGAGACCGTCCGCATGGCCAAGGAACAGGGCTTCTCCGAGCCCGACCCGCGCATCGACCTCTCCGGCAAGGATGTCATCCGCAAACTCGTCATCCTCTCCCGCGAGGCGGGCTACGAGGCCAACCAGGAGGACGTGCAGGCCGACCTGTTCATCCCCCGCGAGTTCTTCGACTGCAGCGAAGAGGAATTCTGGGCCAAGCTCCCGAGCCTCGACGCCGGGTTCGAGGCGCGCCGCCGCGAGCTCGAAGCCGAAGGCAAGCGCTGGAGGTTCGTCGCCAAGATGGACAACGGCCGCCTGAGCGTGTCCCTGAAGGCCGTCGACCGCATGCACTCCTTCTACGTGCTCGACGGCTCCAACAACATCATCCTGCTCACCACCGAGCGCTACAACCGCCACCCGATGCTCATCCAGGGCTACGGCGCCGGGGCCGACGTGACGGCCGCGGGCGTGTTCGCAGACATCATGAGCATCGCCAACATCTGACGCCCTATGAAGCAGATCAAAGTATTCGCCCCGGCCTCCATCGCCAACCTCGGCTGCGGCTTCGACATTATGGGAATGGCCCTCGACGAAGTCGGGGACGTCCTCGAGATGACCCTCGACGAGGACGCCGACGGCATCGGTATCGTCAACGAGACCAACGTTCCCCTGCCGGAAGACATCGAGGAGAACGTCATCACCCCGGTCCTGCGCAAATTCTTCGAGATGACGCAATGCCGCGGGCGCGTGGACGTGCGCATCCTCAAGAAGATCTACCCCGGCTCGGGCATCGGCTCCAGCGCCGCCTCCAGCGCCGCGGCCGCCTTCGGCATCAACGAACTCTTCGGCGCCCCGCTCGACGAAGAAGGCGTCGTCATCTGCGCAATGGAAGGCGAGAACCTCGCCAGCGGCGGCTACCACGCCGACAACGCCGCCCCCGCCGTGATGGGCGGCATCACCCTGATCCGCGGCTATGATCCGCTGGACATCATCAAACTGCCCGTCCCGGGCAACCTCTACTGCCCCGTCATCCACCCCCACCTGATGGTCTCCACCAAGGCCGCGCGCAGTATCCTCCCCAAGGAAATCCCGATGCACACCGCCATCACCCAGTGGGGCAACGTCGGCGGACTCGTCGCAGGCCTCTGCACCGGCAACATCGAACTGGTGGGCCGCGCGATGAGCGACGCCGTGGCGGAGCCTTACCGCAAACAGTTCATCCCCGGCTTCGACGAGCTCCGCGAGAAACTGCACATCGCCGGCGCCCTGGCGATGAACATCAGCGGCTCGGGTCCCTCGGTCTTCGCCCTGGCGAGCCGCGCCGACCTGGCCCAGAAGGCCGCCACCATCATGGAACGGCACTTCCGGAGCTTCGGCATCGATTTCGAAACCTACGTGGTCAAGGTGTCCAACAAGGGCGCCCGCCTCATCGCATAGCACCTATGCAGTACTACAGCACCAACGGACGCGCCCCCCTGGCCAGCCTCGAGAAGGCCGTGGTCCGGGGCCTCGCCGAGGACCGCGGGCTGTATATGCCCGAGCGCATCCCCGTCCTCCCGGACGAATTCTTCCGCAACATCCAGACCCTCACCTTCCCGGAGATCGCCTGCACCGTGGCCGACGCCTTCTTCGGCGAAGACATTCCCGCGGAGCGGCTCCACGCCATCGTCGAGGAGACCCTCTCCTTCGACTGCCCGGTGGTCAAAGTCACCCGCAGCATCGGATCCCTCGAACTCTTCCACGGCCCCACCCTCGCCTTCAAGGACGTCGGCGCCCGCTTCATGGCACGCCTCCTGGGCCACTTCACCCGCAACACCCGGGACCACCGCACCATCCACGTGCTCGTGGCCACCTCCGGCGACACGGGCAGCGCGGTGGCCAACGGCTTCCTCGGCGTGGAAGGGGTCCGCGTGCACGTCCTCTACCCCAAAGGCGGGGTCAGCGCCATCCAGGAGAGCCAGTTCACCACCCTCGGGCAGAACGTGACCGCCCTCGAGGTGGACGGCACCTTCGACGACTGCCAGGCCCTGGTCAAGAGCGCCTTCATGGACGCCTCCCTGACGGAACGCCTGCGGCTCACCTCCGCCAACAGCATCAACGTCGCGCGCCTGCTTCCGCAAAGCTTCTACTACTTCCACGGCTACGCCCAGATGAAACGCCTCGGGCAGGCCGGACAGCTGGTCCTGTGCGTGCCCAGCGGCAATTTCGGCAACCTCTGCGCCGCCCTCATCGCGGGTCGGATGGGCCTGCCGGTCAAGCGTTTCGTCGCCGCCAACAACGCCAACGACGTCTTCTTCGAATACCTACAGACCGGCTCCTACAACCCCCGCCCCAGCATCCCCACGCTGGCCAACGCGATGGACGTGGGCGCCCCGTCCAATTTCGACCGCATCCTGGATCTTTACGGGCTCGACTGGAAGGCCCTCACCGCCGACATCTCCGGCGCCGTGAGCAGCGACGCGCAGATCCGCGAGACCATCCGCTTCTGCCGTGACAAATACGGCTACCTGCTCGACCCCCACGGGGCCTGCGGTTTCCGCGCCCTGTACCACAACCTCGCCCCGGGCGAGACCGCCCTCTTCTGCGAGACCGCCCACCCGGCCAAGTTCAAGGACACGGTCGAGGCAGCCGCCGGCGTGGAGGTGGAGATCCCCGCGCGGCTCGCCGCCTTCATGCGGGGAGAAAAGAAGAGCGTCCCGATGAGGCGCGACTATCCGGCTTTCCGGGACTACCTCTCCGGACTTGAATGATTTAAAAACCAATTATTTACAGAAAGATATGAAAGTAGCGATCGTCGGTGCGAGCGGGGCCGTGGGACAGGAGTTCCTGCGCGTCCTCGAGCAACGCAACTTCCCCCTGGACGAACTCGTCCTCTTCGGCTCCAGCCGCAGCGCCGGGACCAAATACAGTTTCCGCGGCCAAGAATATGAAGTCAAACTCCTCCAGCACAATGACGACTTCCGGGACGTCGACTACGCCTTCGTCTCCGCCGGAGCCGGCACCTCCCGCGAGTTCGCGGAAACGATTACCAAGTTCGGCGCCGTGATGATCGACAACTCCAGCGCCTTCCGGATGGATGCCGACGTGCCCCTGGTCGTCCCCGAGTGCAACGCCGCGGACGCCCTCGTCCGCCCGCGCGGCATCATCGCCAACCCCAACTGTACCACCATCATGATGGTCGTGGTCCTGAAGCCCATCGAAGCCCTTTCCCACATCACCCGCATCCACGTGGCCTCCTACCAGTCGGCCTCCGGCGCGGGCGCCCAGGCGATGGCCGAACTTCAGCAGCAGTACCGCGAGATTATCGAGGACAAGCCTGTGACGGTCAATAAGTTCGCCTACCAGCTTGCCTACAACGTCATCCCCCAGATCGACGTCTTCACCGACAACGACTACACCAAGGAGGAGATGAAGATGTTCAACGAGACCCGCAAGATCCTCCACTCCGACGTGCGTTGCAGCGCCACCTGCGTGCGCATCTCATCGCTGCGCTCGCACTCCGAGGCCGTATGGATCGAGACCGAGGCGCCCCTCAGCGTGGAGCAGGTCCGCGCCGCCCTCGACGCCGCCCCGGGTGTGACCCTGCAGGACGACCCGGCCACCAAGACCTACCCGATGCCGCTGTTCACCGGCGGCAAGGACGACGTCTATGTCGGCCGCATCCGCAAGGACCTCGCCTGCGAGAACGGCATCACCCTCTGGCTCTCCGGCGACCAGATCCGCAAAGGCGCCGCGCTCAACGCGGTCCAGATCGCCGAATACCTCATCGCACAGAAATAAAAAAGACCGCTACTGTGGGGAAATCCACAGTAGCGGCACTTTTCAAGGGGTTGCTCCCCTATTCTATTTGTTCTCCTCCTTCTTCTCTTCTACCTTCTGCTCCTCGTTCTGATTATTGGTAACGACGCCACCCCGACGGGCGTTGGCGGGACGACCATTGGTGCCCTGACGGGTATTGGTGGAAGAATTACCAGATGTATTGGCAGAAGTATTGGCAGAGCGCTCCGTGGTCTCCCGACGGCCTTCCATACGAGCGCGGGCAGGACGATCGTTGCCGCCCTGATTGGCTTCGGTACGGGCATTGGCAGGAGCGTTGGCAGGACGCTCGGTGTTCTCCCGACGGACATTGCTGCCCGAAGCGTTGGCAGGAGGGTTGGTCGGACGATCGTTATTCCCGGGACGGACATTGTTGCCGGAGCCATTGGCCGGAGGGTTGGCAGGACGATCGTTGTTCCCAGGGCGGACATTATTGGCCGGAGGGTTGGCAGGACGATCGTTGTTCCTCGGACGGACATTGTTGCCCGGAGCATTGCCGGGACGGCCGGTCGGAGTGTGGGCCGGTGCTGGCTCGTAGCGAGGGGCAGGCGGCGGCACAGGCTGCGGCCTGGGGTTCCGAACGCGAGAATAATCAAGCTTGTAGCGAATGCGGCCGCTATTGTCCACATATCCGTACATCTGGTTGATCCTCACCTCTCCGCGACGTGCTCTCACAAACACATCCGGATAGTAACGCTCGAGAATGTACATCCGCTCACGGTCGCTGGTGATATAGCGCTTGACATAGCGGCGCCGGATATCCCACTCCCTGTGGCCGTTGGAATAGAGTCTCTCGCGCATGGAGATGATTTGCAGAAGTCCCTCTTCGTAGTAGTTGAACAACTGCGGGTAATAGGCCCGCAGAACTTCACGCTGCTCGATCGGGTTCTCGATATAGCGATATCCAGTCGAATACACACGGCTGGTGGTAGGCACGCTGCGATAAACCATGCAGGATGCCATCAGTACCGCTGCGGCGGTAAACATCAATATGCGAATGATCGGTTTCATATGGCAGAAGCATTAAGGTTTAACTCAGGATATTCAAATACCGGGCCGCAATCAATCAATTGAATCGTATGGCCGGACGCCGGGATGTATTTCTCCAGCAGATCCGCAGTCCGCATCTTCACGAAGCAGGTCGCCGTCCCGTCGGTGCAGGCATACCACTCCGCCTCCGCCACGTCCCGGTCCATCACCAGATGCACCGGCGCCGACTCCGGCAGGATGGCGCTCAGCAGGGTCGTCGCCCCCACCGAGACCCCCGTCAGCGCCGCGAGATGCTCCGCCGAGGCGAAGGAGACCCGCGGAATGCCCAGCGCCCCGCAGAACTCCCGGGTCACGAAGGGCTTATCGTCCGTGGTCACGTAGAGGTAGAACTCGGTCTGCTGCCGATTGCAGAGGAACAGGGTCTTGACGATGTGCACCCCGATCCTGGCGTCGATATGCCGGCAGTCCTCCATCGTGAGCCCCGGGTCGGTATCCACCCGCCAGAAGGGAATCCCCAGCCGCGCAAAGGTCTGATACACCGCTTCTTGCAGCGGCGTCGCGAAGACCGGCGGAGGAGTCGTGAGGATTTCGCTGACCTTGAACATCCTAGTCCGAGAGAATCTGGCCGGCGGCGTTCTTGGTGTCCACCTTTTCGATGATGCGCTCCAGGATTCCGTCCTCGTCGAAGATGAAGGTCCGGCGGAGCGTCCCGAGGGTCGTCTTGCCGTACATCTTCTTCTCACCCCAGGCCCCGAAGTCCTGCAGCATCTGCGTGGAGGTGTCGGCGAGCAGGCGGAAAGGCAACTCGTAGCGTGCCCGGAAGCCGCTGTGCGACTTGGCGCTGTCCTTGCTCACGCCCACCACGTTGTAGCCGGCGGCGGTCAGTTCCGCATAGTTGTCGCGGAAGCTGCAGGCCTCGGCCGTGCATCCGGAGGTGTTGTCCTTCGGATAGAAATAAATAATCGTCTTGCGACCCTTGCCGATGAAGTCTTCCGACCGCACCGTCGCGCCGTCCTGGTCCAGGACCTCGAAAGACGGCATCTTGTCTCCTATCTTGAGCATAATCAATGAATTTCTTTCCCAAAGGGGAATATCGAACCGACGGCCATCTTGAAGTGCTGCAGGCCCCAGGGGATGCCGACGATCGTGATGCAGAGCAGCAGGCCGAAGGCCAGGTGGATCAGGGCGATCTCCCACCAGCCCAGCAGGATCCAGATGAGGTTCATTACCGTGGACAGGCAGCCGGGCTGCCCGGGTCCGTTCACGAGTTCGTGGCCGAAGGGCCAGAGGGCATAGCCGCCGAGTTTGAAGAGCTGGACGCCGAAAGGGATCCCGATGATCGTGATGATCATCAGCAGCCCCACGAGGAAGTAAATCAGGGCGACCACCAGGCCGCCGAGCACGAGCCAAACCAGATTGCCGAGAAATTTCATAACAAGACAAAGATAGTATTTTTTCCGGTCAGAGAAAAAAGCGTAAATTAGCACCCGGTAAAGACAATCAATTATGGCCAAAATCTATGTCGCCTCCAGTTGGAGAAACACCTATTTCCCCGAAGTGGTCAAGAGCCTCCGCGCCGCCGGCCACGAAGTCTACGACTTCCGCAATCCGCCCCACGGCGGCAACGGTTTCCGCTGGTCCGACATCGGCCCGGACGCCAACCAATGGACTTTCCAGGAGTATTATGAAGGTCTCGACCATCCCAAGGCCGAGCGCCAGTTCGAAGCCGACCTGAAGGCCCTCCGCTGGGCCGACACCTGTGTGCTCGTCCTCCCCTGCGGCCGCAGCGCCCACACCGAAGCCGGCTGGTTCGCCGGCGCCGGCCGCCGCGTCATCGCCTACATCCCCGAAGTGGACGAACCCGAACTGATGTACAAACTCTTCACCGCCGTCGTCAACAACATCCCCGACCTCCTCACCGCCCTCGCCCGCTAAGCGCCGAGCCGCGTATTGCGAGGCGCTGGGGCTAAAGCATCTGGAGGGCGCGGGCGAGCTGGTCGGGGCAGCTGGTGCCGCGCCCGTGGCAATCGATCCCCGCGAGCCGC
>JAEEVG010000045.1 GCA_016290835.1 Bacteroidales bacterium
ATGAACTTGTTTCCGTTGTGAACAGCGATCGTATGGCCGATAAAGTCAGGAGAGATCATACTGGCGCGGGACCAGGTCTTGACCACTTCCTTCTTCTTGCTACCAT
The DNA here is from genome assembly GCA_016290835.1 of Bacteroidales bacterium. Classification (GTDB taxonomy): domain Bacteria; phylum Bacteroidota; class Bacteroidia; order Bacteroidales; family UBA932; genus Cryptobacteroides. The sequence continues at coordinate 107 of JAEEVG010000045.1, forward strand.
CATTCATAGCAAGAACTCTTTTCTCCAGCGCTTCCTGGATATAGGGACCTTTTCTTAAAGAACGACTCATAATCTCTTAGGTTAATTCCTGTTTATTTCTTTCTTCTCTCGATGATGAACTTGTTGGAAGCCGCCTTCGGATTACGCGTCTTGTAGCCCTTTGCAGGGAGACCCTTGCGGGAACGCGGGTGTCCGCCGGAAGCACGACCTTCACCACCACCCATCGGGTGATCGTGCGGGTTCATCACGACGCCGCGGTTGTGCGGGCGCTTGCCGAGGTGACGGCGGCGGCCGGCTTTGCCGTGGCTCTCCAGATTGTGGTCGGTGTTGGAAACTTCACCGACGGTAGCGCGGCAGGACACGAGCACCATGCGGGTCTCGCCCGAAGGCAGACGGAGCACGGCGTGGGTCCCTTCGCGGGCGGCGAGCTGCGCGAAAGTACCGGCGGAACGGGCCATGGCGGCACCCTGGCCGGGGCGGAGCTCGATGTTGTGCACGAGGGTACCAACAGGAATTTCGCTGAGGGGAAGGCAGTTGCCCACCTCCGGAGCGACGCCGCTGCCGGAAGCGATCACCTGACCGACCTTGAGACCTTTCGGAGCGATGATGTATCTCTTCTCTCCGTCTTCGTACTGCACGAGGGCGATGCGGGCGCTGCGGTTCGGATCATACTCGATGGTCTGAACGGTAGCGGTGCACTCGTCCTTGGCGCGGCGGAAATCGATGATGCGGTACATTCTCTTGTGACCGCCACCGAGGTAACGCACGGTCATCTGACCGGTGTTGTTGCGTCCGCCGGAACTCTTGAGGGGCTCCAACAATGATTTCTGGGGCTTCTTGGTGGTGATCTCCTCAAAGGTGCTGATCACCTTGTTGCGTTGACCGGGAGTAACCGGTTTGAATTTTCTGACTGCCATTGTCTGTCCCTCCCTTAAATGTTAGCGTAGAAGTCGATTTTGTCATCACCGGCGAGGGTGATGTACGCCTTCTTATAGTGATTCATGCGGCCGCGCAGCATGCCCGCGTGGGTGTAGCGGCTCCGGCGCTTGCCGTGGTAGTTCACCGTATTGACATCGGCCACGGAGACATTGTACATCTTCTCCACAGCCTCTTTGATCTGAAGTTTGTTGGCATTACGATCTACGATAAAGCCATAACGGTTCAACTTTTCGCCCTGATCCGTCAACTTCTCTGTTACGATTGGCTTAATGATAATTCCCATCTTCGTGTACTTTTAGCGCATGTTCCGCTCGGAGAGGATGTCCTGCACGCCGTCCACGAGCACCAGGGTGTTGGCGTTCATGATGGCGTAGGTGCTGATCTCGTCGACGGAGATCACATCGACCTGCGGGAGGTTGCGGGATGAAAGATAGATGTTGGTTGAATTCTGCGGGAGCACGTAGAGCACCTTGCGGTCGCCGGCCTTGATGGCGTTGGTGATGCCGAGGAGCTCCTTGGTCTTGGGGGCATCCATCGCGAACGGCTCGAGGACGATGATGGCACCTTCCTGGGCCTTGTAGGTGAGGGCGGACTTGCGGGCAAGGGCCTTGACCTTCTTATTCAACTTGTTGTGATAGAAACGGGGCTTCGGGCCGAAGACGCGGCCGCCGCCGACGAAGATGTTCGCCTTGAGGGAGCCGTGGCGTGCGCCGCCGCCGCCCTTCTGGCGACCGAGTTTCTTGGTGCTGTGCGCGATCTCGCTGCGATCCTTGGTCTTGGCATTGCCGTGACGCTGGTTGGCGAGGTACTGGACGACGTCGAGGTAGACAGCGTGATCATTCGGCTCGATGCCGAAGACGCTCTCCTCGAGGTTCACGGTCTTGCCGGACGGGGTACCGTCGATTTTCAAAACTGCTAATTCCATAACGCTAAGCCTCCAAAATTACATAAGAACCTTTGGCTCCGGGGACGGAACCCTTGACGACGATGAGATTGTTCTCGGGGAGCACCTTGAGCACCTGCAGGTTCTCGACCTTGACGCGCTCGTTGCCCATATGGCCCGCCATGCGCATTCCGGGAAGAACGCGGGACGGCCAGGAAGATGCACCCATGGAACCCGGGTGACGAAGGCGGTTGTGCTGGCCGTGGGTCTGTCCGCCGACACCGGCGAAATGATGACGGTGCACCACACCCTGGAAGCCCTTGCCCTTCGAGGTACCGATCACATCCACGAACTTGACATCCTCGGTGAAGACGTCGGCAACCGTGAGGGTCGTACCGAGCACAGGCTCGCCGGCGAAGTCGGCCTTGAACTCGACCAACTTGCGCTTGGGGGTTGTCCCTGCCTTTTTGAAGTGCCCCATCAGGGGCGCGCTGGTGTGCTTTTCGGTGGTTTCGCCATAGGCAAGCTGCACGGCGGCATACCCGTCATTTTCGACGGTACGGACTTGCGTGACGACGCACGGACCAGCCTCGATAACGGTGCACGGTATGTTCTTACCGTCGGCACCGAAAACGGAAGTCATTCCGATTTTCTTTCCAATTAATCCAGGCATTGGTTTGTTAATTAATTGTTTATAAACACTTTATAAGTTTCCGCGTATTTTTGCGGGCTGCAAATATACAACTATTTTCTCAATTTACAAACACTTGATTTCCAAGAATTTCATCTATCTTTGTATCGGAAAACTTTTTGGTGATGTTGGAATTCTTGCATTTCTCGTGGATCGACATCCTCGACATCCTGCTGGTCGCGGGCCTCATTTACCTGGTCTTCAGGTGGATACGGGGTTCCACGGCCATCAATATCTTCATCGCCATCATCTTCGTCCTGGTGATCCGCGTGATTGCGGAAGCCCTCGGTATGAAAATGATTTCCTCCCTGCTCGGGACACTCATCGATATGGGCGCCGTGGCGCTCGTGATCATCTTCCAGCCCGAGGTGCGCCGTTTCCTCGGCTCGGTGGGCCGCAAGGCCGGCAGCACCCTGGAGCAGCAGAGTTTCCTGCGCAAGGTTTTCCCCGGCCGGCAGGCCCGCCAGGTGGACTCCCGCACCGTGCAGGAGATCACCGAAGCCTGCCGGGAGATGTCCGCCCAGCACACGGGCGCGCTCATACTCATCCAGCATAAGAACTCCCTTGAAGATGTCATCGCCACCGGCGACGTGGTGGACGCCGAGATCGGCCGCCGCCTGATCCTGAACATCTTCTTCAAGAACTCCCCGCTCCACGACGGGGCGATGGTCATCGGCGACAACCGCATCATCGCCGCACGCTGCACCCTCCCCATCACGGAGCGCACCGATCTGCCGGCCCATTACGGAATGCGCCACAAGGCCGCCATCGGTATCTCGGAGCAGTGCGACGCGGACGTGGTCGTGGTCAGCGAAGAGACCGGAAACATCTCCTTCGTCCGTGGCGGACAGATCTCCACCATCGACAACCTCAACACCCTCAAACTGTTGCTCGGAGAGAACACCTTATGACGGACACGCGACTGGAAAGCAAGCTCGGCTTCGACAAGATCCGCAAACGGATCGCCGACCGCTGCCTGACGGACTACGCCGCAACCCGCGTAGCCGAGGAGGGTTTTTCCTCCGACGCCGACATCATCCGGCGGCGCCTCGCCCTGACCGACGAGATGCGCCTCATCCTGATGTTCGAAGAGAACTTCCCCACCACGGGCTACATCGACGCCATCCCCTTCCTCTCCGCCCTGGAGCGCGAAGGGACCTGCATCGATATTCTCTCCCTGGGCAAGCTCAAGACCGTCACCGACACCATCCGCCGCATCCTGCACTTCTTCGGCAGCATCAAAAGCGGCATCTACCCCCAGCTCGAGCGACTCGCCGCCCCGGTGCATTCCTTCCCGGAAGTGCAGCGGCGCATCGAGAGCATCCTCGACAAATACGGCGACATCAAGGATTCCGCCTCGGACGCCCTGTTCGAGATCCGGCGGGATATGCGCAACAAAGAAGCCGCCATCTCCAAGCGGGCCGGAGCCATCCTGCGCAAGGCCCGGGAGGACGGCGTGGTGGACGCCGACGCCGAGGTGACCATCCGCGACGGCAAATACCTCATCCCCGTCGGCACCTCCGCCAAACGCAAGATCCAGGGCTTCGTGCACGATGTGTCCGCCTCCGGCAAGACCGCCTTCATCGAGCCTGCCGAGATCATCGAACTGGAGAACGAGATCAGCGAACTGCATTTCGCAGAGCTGCGTGAGGTCCAGCGCATCCTGCTGGAATTCACGGACTTCCTGCGGCCCTACCTGGGCGACCTGCTCGCCGGGGCGGCCTTCGTGGGCGAGGTGGATTTCCTAATGGCCAAGGCCCAGACCGCCCTGGACTTCGTGGCCGGGATGCCCGTCATCTCGGACGACGGCAGCCTGTCGCTGCGCAAGGCCCGCCATCCCCTGCTCGAGAAGGCCCTCTCGCGCGAAGGGCGCAGCATCGTCCCGCTGACCGTGACCCTCAGCCCGCAGAAGCGCATCCTGCTCATCTCCGGGCCCAACGCGGGCGGCAAATCCGTCTGCCTCAAGACGGTGGGCCTCCTGCAGTATATGTTCCAGTGGGGCATGCTCATCCCCACCTCCGAGAGTTCCGAACTACCCATTTTCGAACGCATCTCCGTGAGCATCGGCGACGACCAGAACCTCGAGGACGACCTGAGCACCTACAGTTCCTTCCTGACGGACATGCGCGAACTGCTCGCGACCGCGGACGAACACTCTCTGGTGCTGATCGACGAATTCGGCGCCGGCACGGAGCCGGCCGCGGGCGGGGCCATCGCCGAGGCGATCCTCGCCGAGCTCGACCGCCGGGGGGCCTGGGGTGTGCTCACCACACACTACACCAACCTCAAGCTCTACGCCGCCGGGGCCGATACGCACGTAATCAACGGCGCCATGCTCTACGACGCCGCCCGCATCGCCCCGATGTTCCAACTCGAGATCGGCCTGCCCGGCAACTCCTTCGCCTTCGAGTTGGCGCGCAAGATGCGCCTGCCCGAGAGCATCGTCAAGGACGCCGAGACCCGCGTGGGCGAGGAGTTCGTGGGCATCGAGCGCAACCTCCGCCGCATCGCCCGCAACCGCCGGGTCCTGGACGAGAAGATCCAGAAGATCAAACACACCGACCGCAACCTCGAGAACCTGACCGAGCGCTACCAGGCCGAGCTCGAAGACATCAAGCAGCAGAAGAAGGCCATCCTCGACGAGGCCCGGCAGGAAGCCGAGAAGATCGTCAAGGGCGCGGGGAAACAGGTCGAGAAGACCATCCGCGACATCCGCGAGGCCCAGGCCGGCAAGGAGCAAACCAAGGCCGCCCGCCAGGAACTCCAGGGTTTCCTGGGCGCCCTGGAAGAGCATAAGACCCGCCAGCAGAAGACCCGCGACGAATACATCGACCGCAAGATCGACATGCTCAAGAAGCGCAAGAAGACCCCCGCTCCTGCCCAGGAACAGGTCAAGAGCGCCCCGCTCAAAGTCGGCGAGAAGGTCCGCGTCAAGGAGAACGGCCTCGTGGGCGAGGTCTCCAAGATCAGCAACAAGTCCGTGACCGTGATCATCGGCAATATCACCAGCACGATGGCCCCCGACCGGGTGGAGCGGATCTCCTCCAATGAGTTCCGCGAAGCCTCCCGAAAGGTCTTCGCCCCCGTGCAGCAGAAGGTGGACGCCGCCATCACCGAGCGCAAACTCGCCTTCAGTCCCGAACTCGACATCCGCGGCGAGCGCCTCGCCGACGCCCTGGACATCGTCACCCACTACATCGACGATGCCATCATGCTGGGGGTCGGGTCCGTGCGCATCATCCACGGCAAGGGGACGGGCGTGCTCCGCGAGGAGATCCAGAAATACCTCCGCACCATCCCGGGGCTGAGCGTCAGCGACGAAGACATCCGAGCCGGCGGTACCGGCGTAACCATCGTCAAACTATGAAAACAGACAAACCCACCGTCGGCCGCAAAGGCGAAGAAGAAGCCTGCCGCTACCTGGCCCGCCTGGGGCACCGCATCCTGGCGCGCAACTGGCGCGGCGGACACCTGGAACTGGACATCATCACCCTGCTGGGCGGCGAACTCCACGTCGTGGAAGTCAAGAGTCGCACGGCCCCGGTGATGGCCGAGCCCGGGCGCAACGTCGGCCGGGAAAAACAGCGGCATCTGGTCGCGGCCGCCCAGCGCTTCCTGCACTCCGAGGAGCGCAAGAACCTGCCCGCCGACCTGGAAATCTTTTTCGACGTGCTGTCCGTAGTCTTCTACGGCAGCGGCGCCGATTTCGACATTGAGTACTATCCCAAAGCCTTTATACCGCACTATGTCTAATAACCACTACTACTGCATAATTCTCGCCGGCGGGGTCGGATCGCGATTCTGGCCCATCAGCCGCGCCGGACTGCCCAAGCAGTTCCTCGACTTCAGCATCCAGGGCCGCACCTTCCTGCGGCGCACCTACGACCGGATGAAAGCCATCATCCCCGAAGAGAATATCCTGGTGGTGAGCCTGGACCGCTACCGCGACCTGGTCCGGACCCAGCTCCCCGAGCTTCCGGAGGAGAACCTCCTGCTGGAGCCCTACAACCGCAACACGGCCCCCTGCATCGCCTTCGCCACTTACGAAGTCCTGCAGCGCGACCCCGACGCCGTGACCGTGGTCACCCCTTCCGACCACGCCATCGCGCGCCACGATATCTTCAACCAGACCCTGCTGACGGCCCTCTCCTACGCCGCCGGCACCGACGCCCTCATCACCCTCGGGGTCATCCCCACCCGTCCGGACCCCAATTTCGGATACATCCAGATGGCGGGGGCACCCGAAGAAGGCCGTCCCGTCAAGGTCAAGACCTTCACCGAGAAGCCCGACAGCGAACTCGCCCGGGTCTTCCTCGAGACCGGCGAATTCCTCTGGAACTCCGGTATCTTCGTCTGGCGCGCCGACGCCATCCGCAAGGAGATCGACCGCCTGGCTCCCGAAATCGCCAGGCTCTGGAACGGCTGGCAGGAGTTGTCCGACCCCGCCGAACGGCGCATCTTCCTGGAGCGCATCTACACCGAGATGCCCCGCATCTCCATCGACTACGCCGTGATGGAGAAAACCGACAACGCCTGGGTCTATCCCGCCGCTTTCCGCTGGGCCGACATCGGCAACTGGGAGTCCCTCTACGAATACCTCGCCTACCACGACGATCGCGGCAACGCGCTCAACCGGACCAGCCGCCGCCTCCTCCAGGACAGCAACGACAACATCGTCTACTGCACCCGGGACGACAAACTGCTGGCCATCCGCGGGATGGACAACTTCATCGTCATCGACACCGACGACGTCCTGATGATCTGTCCCCGCGACGAGGAGAAACTCAAAGAATTCCTCCTCCAGCTTGCCATGCCCGAATACGAAGAATACCGCTAGCGCGGTCCGCCATTGATAATTTGAGGAAAAAACCTATCTTTGTAATACTTGATGAACATTTGACCACATTATAACCCATTTGTTTAACTAATCATTAACTTGATGAAATCTATTTGTTCCCCGAGTCACAAGGGCTTGCTGGCGCTTGTGACCAGCGTGGCTTTGCTGTTTATGGGGGGGTGGGCTAGCGCCCAGTCCGTCACCAGAGGCAAAGTCATCGACGCCAACGGAGAAGGAGTCATCGGAGCGTCCGTCATCGTACCCGGCACCACCACCGGCGTCGTGACCGACATCGACGGCAACTTCGAACTCCGCGTCGCTTCCGGCACGACCCTGGAAGTATCCTGCATCGGATATGTCACCCAGCGGGTCAATGCTGCTCCCAACTTGACCGTCACCCTGGCCGAAGATACGGCGCTCCTCGATGAGGTCGTCGTGGTCGGTTTCGGTACGCAGAAGAAGGTCAACCTCACCGGCTCCGTCGGCGTGGCGACCGCCAAGGACATCGAGGCCCGTCCGGTGGCCAACGCCGTGCTCGCCCTTCAGGGCGTCATCCCCGGCCTGAACATCGACAACGCGGGCAGGGGCGGTGAGCTCAACCAGGAGAAGAGCATCACCGTCCGCGGCGCCGGAACCATCGGCTCCGGCTCCAGCGGCGATCCCCTCATCCTCATCGACGGTATGCAGGGCAGCCTGACGATGCTCAATCCGCAGGACATCGAGAGCATCTCGGTCCTCAAGGATGCGGCGGCTTCCGCCATCTACGGTTCCCGCGCTCCTTTCGGCGTGATCCTCGTCACCACGAAGTCCGGCCAGAGCGGCAAGACCTCCATCAGCTACAACTTCAACTACCGCATCCAGACCCCTGTGATGCTGCCCAAGATGGCCAACGCCTGGGAGTGGGTCAACCTCTTCGACGATGCCAACTTCAACGGCAAGGGCCAGCACCTTTTCAACGAAGGATACATGCAGCAGATCAAGGACGTGGTGGACGGCAAGACCGACAAATCGGTCTGGTCCATGGACGGCACCGGCTACAACGGCGCCAAGTGGAACTATGACTACACCACCTCCAACATCGACTGGGTCCGCGAGTACTACAAGCCGACCTCCCCTTCGCAGGAGCACAACGTCAGCATCAGCGGCGGCAACCAGAAGTACACCTACTACATCTCCGGCAACCTGATGGACCAGGGTGGTTTCATGCGTTACGGCACTGACACCATGAAGCGCTACACCCTCTCCGGCAAGATCAGCGCCCAGGTCACCGACTGGTTCAAGGCCGACTATTCCGCCCGCTGGGTGCGTTCCAACTACGCCCGGCCGACCTCGATGAGCAGCAGCTTCTACGACAACGTCCTCCGCCGCGCCCGTCCGGCCCGTTCGAAGTATGATCCCAACGGCTACCTGATGTCCGATATCAACTACGTCAACGCGCTCCAGAACGGCGGCCGCACCAAGGAAGACAAGGACCAGCTCTCGCAGCAGCTCCGCTTCACCTTCACCCCGATCAAGAACTGGAACATCATCGGCGAGTTCAACATCCGGACCAACGACAACTGGACGCACGCGGAGACCTTCATCACCTACGCCCACTACGCCAAGAATCCGGAGCAGACCTATGTGCCGAGCGCGACCAGCTCCTCCTACAACTCCGTCAGCGAGACCGCAACCCGGACCACTTACATGAACCCGACGGCCTACACGAACTATCACTTCACGCTGGCCGGCATCCACAACTTCGCCCTCACGGCCGGTTTCCAGGCGGAAATCTACAACACCCGCAACCTCTCCGGCTCGAAGCGCGACCTGATCACCGAGGACCTCCCGGTGCTGAACCTCGCCACCGACACCGAGAACATCTCCGCCACCGGCTCGTATGACGCCTGGCGGAACGCCGGTTTCTTCGGCCGCATCAACTACGACTATGACGGCAAGTACCTCTTCGAGGCCAACGCCCGCTACGATGGTTCTTCCCGCTTCCGTACGGGTACCCGCTGGATCCTCACCCCGTCCTTCTCCGCCGGCTGGAACGTCGCCAAGGAGGACTTCTTCAAGGATGCCGTCCGGGCCATCAACACCCTGAAACTCCGCGTGTCCTACGGTACGCTCGCCAACCAGAACACCACGGGCTACTATCCGACCTACCTGACGATGAGCGTCAGCTCCAAGAACGGTTCCTGGCTGCAGGGCGGCGCACGGCCCAACACGGCCCGCGTCCCGGGCATCGTCTCCTCCACCCTGACCTGGGAGACCATCCACAACACCAACCTCGGTTTCGACCTCGCGGCATTCAAGAACGCCCTTACCGCTTCGTTCGACTACTTCTGGCGCAAGACCACCAACATGGTCGGCCCCGGCGTCGAACTCCCGACCATCCTCGGTACCTCGGTCCCGAACACCAACAACACCGACCTTACCACCTTCGGATGGGAACTCTCCATCGGCTGGCGTGACGTCGTCGGCGACTTCTCCTACGGGGTGAAGCTCAATATCTCCGACAACCTCACCCGCATCGACCGCTACCCGAACCCGACCAACTCCCTGAGCAAATACATCGCCGGGCAGCTGACCAACAACATCTACGGCTACGAGACCATCGGCATCGCCAAGACCAACGAGGAGATGCAGGCCCACCTCGCTTCACTGCCCAACGGCGGCCAGACCGCCATCGGCAGCAAGTGGGAAGCCGGTGATATCATGTACAAGGACCTCAACGGGGACGGCAAGATCAGCAACGGCTCGAACACCCTCAACGACATGGGCGACCGCAAGCTCCTCGGCAACTCCACGCCGCGCTTCCGCACGGGTATCACCTTCAACGCCGCCTGGAAGGGCATCGACTTCACGATGTTCTGGCAGGGCGTCCTCAAGCGTGACTACTTCCCCGGCGGTATGGTCTTCTGGGGCACCACGGGATCCGGCGAATGGTGGTCCACCGCATTCGTGAACCACATGGACTACTTCCGCACCGACAGCTCCAAACTCGGCGCCAACCTCGATTCCTACTACCCGCGGCCGCTGTTCAACGGCAAGAACCAGCAGACCCAGACCCGGTATCTGCAGAGCGCCGCCTACATGCGTCTGAAGAACCTGCAGATCGGCTACACCCTCCCGAGACATATTTCCGAGAAGGCTTTCATCCAGAATCTGCGCGTCTATCTGTCCGGCGAGAACCTCGTCACGATCACCAAACTCTCGAGGACCATGGATCCCGAGACGGCCGGCGTAGGCCAGCAGGGTGGTACCGTCTACCCGCTCTCCCGTACTTATTCTATCGGTGTCAACATCACTTTCTAAATTCGCATGATCATGAAAACAAATATCCAATCAATGATCAAGGGAGTCCTGATGACTGTTCTGTCCGTCTTCATCCTTTCTTCTTGCGACGACTTCCTGAACCAGGAGCCCCTCTCTGCGGTCTCGCCTGAGAAATATCTCCAGACACCGTCCCAGCTGCAGGCTTATGTCGATGCCTATTATGTCTCCGGCGACTACACCGGCGACGGCTCCATCCCCAGCGCATCCGGTTCGGGCGGCCAGTCCCCCTACCACGATGACGACGCCACCGACAACCAGCAGGGGACCAACAACCGCTATATCAAGGATTCCTGGACCGTTCCCCAGAGCGGCGGCATGTGGAGTTTCACCCGCATCTACGCCCTCAACTACTTCATCCAGACCGTCCAGCCCCGCGTGGACGAAGGGACGCTCTCCGGCACGGATGCCCTCCAGTACCTGGGCGAAGGCTACTTCCTCCGCGCACTCGAGTACTACTACCGCCTGCGCAAACTCGGCGACTTCCCCATTGTCAAGGAGACCCTCGCCGACGATCAGGAGATCCTGACCGAGGCTTCCAAGCGCTCCCCCCGCAATGAGGTCGCCCGCTTCATCCTCGAGGACCTTGACAAGGCCATCAGCATGATGAACAACAGCGTGGCCAAGACCCGCATCAGCAAGAACGCCGCCCTGCTGCTCAAGAGCCGCGTGGCGCTGTTCGAGGGTACCTGGGAGAAGTATCACGCCGGCACCCCGTTCGTGCCCGGCACCAGCGGCTGGCCCGGCGCCGCCAAGAATCCCGGCTATTCCTACAACAACGCGACCGAGGTCGACTTCTTCCTCACCCAGGCGATGGATGCCGCTTCCCAGCTTGCAGAATCCCTCCCGCTGACCGCGAACAACAAAGTGGTCAACAAAGCCGGCATGACGTCCAGCAACCAGTACTACGACATGTTCGCCTCCCACGACCCCACCGCAATGGGCGAGGTGATCATGTGCCGCCTGTACAAGGATGCTCTCAGCCAGCACTATTTCAACCACTACCTCTACCACGGCGGCCAGACCGGCTACACCGAGCAGTTCGAAAAAGCCTTCTTGATGGAGAACGGTCTGCCCTGGTATGCTTCTGACAGCGGCTATGCCGGTGACGACCTGATCAACGACACCAAGATCGACCGCGACTGGAGATGGCGCCTGTTCATGCTCGGCCCCGGCGATGTCAAGGCCATCAAGAACACCACCGTGTACGAGTACTTCCCCGAGGCTCCCCAAGTGTACGCCTCCGACAACAAGATCGCCACTTCCACCGGTTACATCCAGGGCAAGGGCCACTCGATGGACTACAACGACCAGGTCCTGGGCAAGGACCTCACCGCGTTCGTGGTGTTCCGCGCCGCCGAGGCCTACCTCAACTACATCGAGGCCAGCTACCTGAAGAACGGCAACATCGACGCCAAAGCCGAGAAGTATTGGAAGGCCCTTCGCACCCGTGCGGGCGTGGATCCTGACTTCACCAAGACCATCGCCGCCACCGATATGACCAAGGAGGTCGAAACCGACTGGGGCGCCTACAGCGCCGGCAAGGTCGTGGACGCCACGCTCTACAACATCCGCCGCGAGCGCCGCTGCGAGTTCATCGGCGAAGGCTTCCGCCTCGACGACCTGATGCGTTGGCGTGCCCTCGACCAGCTGAACGGCTTCCAGCTCAAGGGCGCCCACATCTTCAGCGAGAAGATGCTCCCGCTCTTCGGCAACCTGCTGAAGTACGACCAGGCCAACGACGCCAACAACAACGTCTCCTCTCCCGGCGACAGCGAGTGGCTGCTTCCCAACCGGAAGACGAAGAGCAACCAATACTACAACGGTTTCTTCTTCTATCCCGCCCACTACCTGTATCCGATCGCGGTCCAGCACTTCCTGATCACGTCCCCGGACGGCGCCACGCCTTCCGAGTCCACGATCTACCAGAACCCCGGCTGGTCCACCGTCGCAGGTAAACCTTGCGACTAGCCTGATCCGCACGAATTTCGAAAGCCCCGGAATCCGTCCGGGGCTTTCCCCTTACCGATAAACCCGTTAGTAATCAAATGAAAAGATTCTTGACCTCCCTCTTGCTGATCCTCTCGGCAACCCTCTTCTTCCAGGCCCGGGCCGGCGCCCTCGAAGAGGCCCGGGACATCCGCGCCGTCATCCGGCAGGTGAACACCTACTGGCAGTCCCGCCACGCGGCCGAGGATATCCCCTTCTGGCACGTCGCCGCCTACCACACCGGCAACATGGAAGCCTATTTCCTGACCGGCGAGCAAGCCTGGCTCGATTATTCGCTCCGCTGGGCGGAGCACAACCAGTGGAGCGGGGCCAAGGAGAAGGACAAGTCCCTGTGGCGCTACAATTACGGCGAGACGGACCGCCACGTCCTCTTCGGGGACTTCCAGATCTGCTTCCAGACCTACGTGGACCTCTACAACCTCCTTCCCGACGACCGGCGCATCGCCCGCGCCCGGGAAGTGATGGAGTACGAGATGAGCCTGCCCCAGAATGATTTCTGGTGGTGGGCGGACGCGTTGTATATGGTGATGCCCGTGATGACCAAGCTCTACAACGTCACCGGCAACGTCCGCTATCTGGACAAGCTCTACGAGTACCTGCAGTATACCGACAGCCTGATGTACGACGAGGAGACGGGGCTGTATTTCCGCGACGCGAAGTATGTCTTCCCCCAGCACAAGACCGCCAGCGGGAAGAAAGACTTCTGGGCCCGCGGGGACGGCTGGGTCCTCGCCGGCCTCGCCAAGGTTCTCAAGGATATGCCCAAGGGCTATCAGAACCGGGATTTCTTCGTGCAGAAATACCGCAGGCTCGCCGCCGCCGTGGCCGCCTGCCAGCAGGATGCGGGCTACTGGACCCGGTCGATGCTCGATCCCGAGCAGGCGCCCGGTCCGGAGACCAGCGGCACCGCCTTCTTCGCCTTCGGCCTGATGTGGGGCATCAACAACGGCTACCTCCCCGCAGCGGAATATCTCCCCGTCGCCGACAAGGCCTGGAACTACCTGCGCCACACCGCTCTCCAGAAAGACGGCAGCGTGGGCTATGTCCAGCCCATCGGTGAGCGTGCCATTCCCGGCCAGATGGTCGGCGCCGGTTCGCAGGCCGACTTCGGCGTGGGCGCCTTCCTGCTCGCCGCCTGCGAGCGCGTGCGTTTCCTGGAGAGCCGCGGAGAACAGCCCGTCGCCGCGAAGAAAGGCAAGAAAGCCGCAGATCCCGTCGCCGACGGTGTGCGGGACCGCGAATACTGGGTATCCATCGCCTGCCAGCTCGCCGAGCCCGTGCTCAGCAACATGGCCGAAGGCAAGCTCCAGGCCAATATGCTCGTGGAGACCAGCCCCACCTGGGACGGCCGCAACATCAAGGTCACCTATATGGAATGCTTCGGCCGCCTGATGGCCGGCATCGCCCCCTGGCTGTCCCTGCCGGACGACGACACCCCCGAAGGCGCCAAGCGCAAGCAGCTCCGCGAATGGGCCCTGCGCAGCTACGCCAACGCCGTGGATCCCGCCTCCCCGGACTACCTGCTCTGGGCGGGCGAAGGCCAGGCCCTCGTGGACGCAGCCTATATCGCGGAGAGCTTCATCCGCGGCTACGACGCCCTCTGGAAGCCGCTTGACGAGCGGACCAAGCAGCGCTATTTCGAGTGCTTCAAAGGTCTGCGCGTGGTGGATCCGCCCTACACCAACTGGCTGCTCTTCTCCTCCACCATCGAGAGTTTCCTCGCCAAGGCCGGCTCGGACTTCGACACCTACCGTGTCAGTTCCGCCGTCCGCAAGGTCGAGGAATGGTATGTCGGGGACGGCTGGTATGCCGACGGCACCTCCTTCGCCTTTGACTACTACAGCAGCTATGTCTTCCATCCGATGTACCTGGAGACCCTCCAGAACATGATCGACGCCCGCCGGGGAAACTACCGGATGAACTACGCCCGCGAGTTCAACCGCGCCCAGAAGTTCGCCATCGTCCTGGAGCGCTTCATCTCTCCCGAAGGCACCTTCCCGGTCTTCGGCCGTTCCATCCCCTACCGGATGGCAGCGATGCAGCCCCTCGCCCTGCTGGCCTGGTATGACAAACTCCCCGCGGGGCTCGTGCCCGGACAGGTCCGCGCAGCCCTCACGGCCGTGATGCACTCGATGTATGACGGCAAGGAGAATTTCAACGAGAAAGGCTTCCTGACCATCGGCTTCACCGGCCGGCAGCCCGACATCGCCGACTGGTACACCAACAACGGCAGCCTCTACATGACCTCGCTGGCTCTCCTGCCCCTCGGCCTCCCGGCCCATCACCCCTTCTGGACCGACGCCTCCCTCCCCTGGACCAGTTGCAAAGCCTGGGGCGGACAGCCCTTCCCGAAAGACCACGCCTGGAGCGACCGCAGCGCCACCCGCACGGTCTTCTGACCCCCCGGGCGGCCGCATCCCGTCCCCCCTGTCATCCTGAGCGAAGCGAAGGATCTTGGGAAAAAGTGGTTTGCTTTCTCTCTTATGCAAGACATAACCCCGCAGGATCTGATCAGCAGGGTTTAGCCGGCAGCGAGTGTCCATATCTATTCATTTTTGGCTCTCTTTGTTCCCACTATTGATGTGGAAAACGGGGAGCGCGACATCTTCATCCTATTCCCTACAGACATCAAGGGTTTCCTACCTATAGAAGGTCACAGCTATAAGATTAGGGTTCGTCGATTCAAGGTCATCCCGGCACCGGATCATTGCCGATACGAACTCCTTGAGAAAATCTGCGATACTGTTGTCTAGTGCTACTATGTGCTCCCTTTAAACGATAATAGGGCAAGGTTTCTACCTTTACGGGGATGGCCTTGTCCTTTATTTGTCTCTCAAATAATCACTATATTTGTGAGTTGCGAAATCAAATAAACAATTATACGCGTATGGAAGTCAAGGATCTGTATGAAGCTCCGGTGACAACGACCCTGGAGTTATCCAATGAGGGCATCATCTGCCTCAGCCCCAGAAACCCTTTCGAAGGATTGGAAGAATATGATGTTTAACGCAATGAGAAAGATTATGAAAAAGGTAGCTATTCTTTTTGCGGCAATCTCAATGCTGATGCTCGCCGCTTCCTGCCAGAAGGAATCCCCGCTTGCAGAAGGGAAAGTCAAGGTAAATATAGAGGTTAGCGATTTCGGTCCCGGCACGAAAGCCATTAAAACCGGCTGGGAGGTTGGAGATAAGATTAACATCTGGTTCGGCAATGCCTATTGGACCGTCTTGCCGCAGTTGGTGCTGACCCGCACCGCTTCCGGTTGGGAATCTTCCGAGGTGGACGAGGCTGTCCTTTCCGCCAGCGGGACGTTCAAGGCGATATACGAAGCCTCCAACAACTTGTTTGAGTGTGCATTGAGTAGTGAATATGCTTACTACGAAGGCACCTATTTGAATTATAGTGCCGGCAAATACCACGACTCTGGTTATATTTATCCTATTCCGGTGGCTTGTTGTGCGAACGGTGTAAGTTACACGTATGATTCCGAAACGAAAGAGCTTTCCAGTTCAATTTCCGATTGGAAGGCCTTGACCAAACAGCAGGTTGTCGTCACGGGTCTTTCAGGCGACCCTGGGGACTATGCGATGACTTTCTTTAATAATGCATCAGGTATCGACCATTTTTTCTATGATGCCGACGAAAACGCCTTTATATCCGAAGGCGGTGTTTGCAATGGTCTCGTAAATGCATATAACTGGAGTCAGGGCGTCACTAACGCAGATGGTACGGCATTCAATTTCGGAAGCTACGCTTTCTCCGATGCTTCGGTCATCACTTCGGATGTGTCCTGGACTTTTGGTCTGTATCTGTATGACATGAAAAATGAAACAATGTACGAGGCAACTTTCACTGTCAAACCCAAAGACCTTATCAGCAAGTTCATTATCGCCTATAAGATTCCGTTCAGCAAGTTTGAAGAGTATACGGACTCGGTTGACGCCGGCGAGACGATGCAGAAACTACGTGATGATTTGGTGGAATTCGCCCCTAGGGTGCCAGATAACAACTATGGTGAAGTAAAGTCTTATCAGTATAACTCAAATACCGCTGGTCACGATAAAAAAGTGAGAGTGTTGTTGCCTCCAGACTACGACGCCAACAAGAAGTATCCGGTGTTGTTCGTCCTGCACGGTATATTTGGAGACGAGAATTCAATGCTTGATGCCAGTATGGGTGTGCGGAAAATGATTGCCAACGCCATTTCAGATGGTAAGACCAAAGACATGATCGTCATCTTCCCGCAGATGTACACTTCTCCGAAAGGAGAGCAACCCAGTGGCTTCGCGTTCGATCAAGAGACAATGAGATATTATGATATGTTTGAGCGCGACCTTCTTGACGACTTGTTGCCATGGGCTAAGGAGGTGTTCTCGATTGAAGAAGGGCCAGAGAACACGGCCATCACAGGCTTCTCAATGGGAGGCCGTGAGGCTCTGTATATCGGAACCCAGCATACGGATGTATTCGGCTTCGTGGGAGCCGCTTGTCCTGCTCCCGGTATTGTACCTACCCAGGACCAGTTCATGGTACACGAAGGTACCATCAAGAACGAGGCGGATTTCCACCTGAAGGATGGGAATCCTTTACCATACATCCTCCTCATTTCCGGCGGAACCAACGACGGAACCGTAGGTAATTATCCTGAGCAGTATCACAATATCTTGAAAACTAACAATGTGGACCACGTGTGGCACTCAATCACGGGTACAGGTCACGACGGCTCTTCCGTTCAGCCTCACCTCTACAACTTCATACGCCACATTTTCAATGTAGAATAGTCCTTCAGACATACCAAGGAAATGAACCCCGAAAGTTAAACGAAACTTTCGGGGTTCTCTTTTCTGCTTATCTGACGACGATTTTTTCCAGCACCTTCGGGATCCTGCAAACCAGGCCGTCCTTGTATTTCGCCTCGATATACTTCTTGAACAGCTCCGGATCCTCGCTGTTGTCCGCAAACATGTCCCAGTGCCCCGGAATGACCATCTTGGGCCGTACGTCTCCCGCGAGGTCGGCCGCTTCCTGGTAGGTCATGTTCCCGATGCAATTGCGCAGCAGGCGCTTCGCGTCCCGTCCGTTGATGGGAAGAAGCTCTGCATCCAAGGGTCCGACCGCGTTCCGGTCTGCGATCCCGTCGTTGGCAACGGCGCTCTCATCCGTCCTGTCTGGGGGGTCGAAGAGTAGGGGTCCTTTATTCCAGCCAACCTTTGTCGCGGAGCTGCTGCAGGTAGATGTCCAGCCGGGCGGGGAAATACTGTCTCAGCAGCCGGTTGCGTTCATCCATGTAGTAATTGTCCACGTCGTAGCGCTTCCCCTGGGTCTGATAGGGGTGAACGGCATAGCGGTAGTCGCCCCAGCGGGCGGCTTCGAGATAGATCGCATTGTCGATGGAATGGTAAAGGCTGTCCCAGAGCGCTACGACCCGTTCGGTCGTCAGCAGGCCGCCGGGGCTGCTCAATTCGTGCACCCGGGCGGAAAAGCGGGCCCGGAACGCAGGGTTCTTGATGAGCTTCTGGAACAGGCCCGTCGGCTTCCCCTTGTTGTCCAGGTCGAGAATGTTCTCGTTGACACTCTGGAAAATGCTCTCGGAATCCCATACGAGGAAGCGGAACCCCCGGCCGCCGCCGGCTGCAGTCCCCCACTCTCCTCCGGCCCCTCTGTTATAGAGCGCGTACCAGTTGTGATAGTCCCAGTCGGTATTGCCGGCAAACTGATTCAGGATCATGAAATCAATGAACTCGTCGACATCCAGCAGCCGCTCCACCGCCGCCAGGTCACTGCCGTCCATCGCCATCAGCTCGGCAAAGGCATCGATGCTCCCGGCGTCGGCAACCGCCTTATTCCCCTGCTCCTCATCGACCTTGATGACGTCGTAATCCTCTTTCTTCCCGCCGAAATGCGTCTTGCAGAAGTTCTCGTCGATGCGCTCCGAGAGGCTGTAAATCCCCCAGTAGATGCCATTGAGGAACACGTGGACGTGCCGGCCGGTGCTGTACGGCATCCCCAGCTGGGCGCTGGCCATGCGGTGCCACAAGTCCCGCTCATACTGCGCCCGCTTGCGGTTGCCGCTCTCCCAGTGCTGCCACGAATTACCGAAGAAAGTCCGCAGCGTCAGCGTATTGAACTCCCCCGGGCCATCCTCGCCGAACACCGGATACTTGAGCTTGGAAACCCCATATTTGCTCTTGAACTTCAGGCGGAGAGCGTGCTTCGGATTCTTCTCCGGCAGGCGCGAATGGCCACCGTGGATACAGATACCGCAGTTCTCCGTCAGGTCGATTTTGCCGCCGTCGAACATCTCCACGGACACGGGCCGCTCCCAGCCCCGGCCGAGATTGTCGCCCACCGGCGTGCCCGTATGGATATAGATGCCGCCCGTGTCCGGATCCGTGGAGTCCTTGAAGAAGAAGTCCTTGTCGGTGACGATGGACACGATCGGAATCTGCTTCAGCCCGGCCTTCATCTTCTGCCTCAACTTGGTATTCTTGGTCATGGACGGATCCATCGCATAATCCGCCGTGGCGCGGCCGTCAATTTGGCAGTAGGGACCCCACATTTCCGGGTAGCCCTCCGGGGTGGAACTGAGATCCAGCACATCCTCGAAGAGGTAGCTGGCCGTCGCAATCTTGGAGAAACTGCCGTCGGTGCCCTTCTCGACAGCCCGGATAATCGTCGTGCCGGAGATGGACAGCGGTTTCTTGTACTTGATGCTATTTTCGGTCGGCGCGCTGCCGTCGAGGGTATAGTAGATGGTGCCCCGTTTCGAGGCGGGAGAAATGGTCAGCTGGAAGGGGCTCTCCACCAGCCCGTGCGGCTTGCTGAACGCCGGCATTTGGTCCTGCAGCGGCAGGGCCGGATCGTCCTCAATCGGGTCCTTCTGACAGCCCGTCAGCAGCCCGCCGGCAAGCATCACCGCTGCCAGCAACAATCGTGAGGTAAAAGTTATTTTCATAGTGATGGCTTACTGTTAAATCTGATTATCCAAAGATACGATTTTTCTTTTGTCCGGCGGCTTTTCCTTTTAGCGGAATCCCCTACAAAGGATATATCTCTGCTCCGATGAAGGAGATCAGCGACTGCGGATCGATCTTGATCTGGAGCCCGCGCATCCCGGCGCTGACATAGATGTAGTCATATAGCAAGGCCGAC
The DNA here is from genome assembly GCA_016290835.1 of Bacteroidales bacterium. Taxonomy (GTDB): domain Bacteria; phylum Bacteroidota; class Bacteroidia; order Bacteroidales; family UBA932; genus Cryptobacteroides. Next base: position 19,937 of record JAEEVG010000045.1, read on the forward strand.
TCGTGAACGAACGTCGGAAGAGGCTTCTTCATCCCGATCGGGGAACACCCGCCCCGGATATATCCCGTCTCCGGGAGGAGTTCCTTCATGTGGATCATCGCGGCGGACTTGTTGCCGGAGATGCGCGCAGCCACTTTCAGGTCCACCTCCATATTCCCCGGCATCACGCAGACGAACAGGCCGCCCCGGTCCCCTCGCAGGACCAAGGTCTTGAACACCTGCTCGATCGGCTCCCCCAGCTGCGCCGCCACGTGATCTGCCGCTAAATTGCTCTCATCGACCTCATACGGGACGAGGCCGAACGGTATCCCCGCGGTCTCCAGCAAACGGACGGCATTCGTCTTTTGGATGTGATCTTTCACCAGGGCTCCTCCAAATACAAAACCTCCTTCCCCGCGGCCTTAGCGTACTCGATCTCGCTTCGCGTACTTGTGCCGATGTAGCCACCCACATTGATCACGTAGATTGCATCCGCGAGGTCGATCTTCCGCTTGTGCATATCGTCCAGCATCTCCTT